>DAOSPG010000063.1:0-1599 GCA_035374605.1 bacterium | reverse complement strand
TGGGACCCGGCTTAGATTGGACCCGCTATACTTATACTTTAGATGAGAGTGTTGTGAAAATAGTTTACTCCACGTTCAGGAAGATGCTTTCGGAAGGATTGATATACAGAGATGACTACATAGTGAATTTCTGTCCTAAATGCGGAACAACCTTTGCGGATTTAGAAATAAGGCACAAGGATAAAATAAGCAGTCTTTATTACATAAAATACGGTCCGTTAACTGTTGCCACTACCAGACCGGAGACAAAGTTCGGAGATGTCGCTTTAGCGGTAAATCCTGACGACGAGAGGTATAAGAAGTACGTGGGAAAAGAGATTGAGTACTTTGATCCGCTCGGAAAATTTTCTATTCCCGTTATCGCTGATTCTTATGTGGACATGTCTTTTGGAACAGGTGTTTTAAAGATCACGCCTGCGCACGATAAGAACGATTATGAGATAGGAGTAAAACATAAACTTCCGGTTATAAGTGTGATTGGTATTGATGGAAAAATGAATGAAAAAGCAGGTAAATATTGCGGTATGGACGTTTCAGAAGCCAGAAAAGCTGTCGTAAAAGATCTTGAGGAGATGGGTATGATAGAAAAAATTGACGAAAATTACAATAACTCCATTGCCGTTTGTTATAAAGGCGGTCATGAAATAGAGCCTACTGTTTTTCCCAACTGGTTTGTAAAAGTTGATTCATTAAAAAAACCTGCTTTGGATGCTGTTTTAAACGGTGATGTGAGAATCTTTCCTAAATGGAGGCAAATTACCTACACAAAGTGGATGGAAGAAATGCGGGATTGGCCAATATCCAGGCAGATAGTTTGGGGAATAAGAATACCGGTTTGGTACGATGTGGATGAAAACCCGGGTATTCAAGTAACTTTCTTAGACGCTGACGGTAATAGAATTGCAGGAAAAATCGGAGATTTGTTACGCGATTATTCGTTTGAAGAAATAAAAAAAGGATTGCAAAGTTTAATTGCACCGAAAGATGCCAGATTTCATGTACAACCCGACGGAGAACGTCTTCTTCAGGAAACCGACACTTTTGATACATGGTTTTCGTCAGGTCACTGGCCGCTGGCTACTCTTAGGTATCCTGATTCGGAAGATTTTAAATATTTTTATCCTACTTCGGTGATGGAAACCGGTTGGGAGATAATTAGATTTTGGGTTTCAAGAATGATGATGTTCGGAATTTATCTGACAGGGCAACCTCCTTTTAAGGATGTTTATCTTCATGGTTTGGTCAGAGCTTTAGATGGTAAAAAAATGAGCAAGTCTCTCGGGAATGTGATTGACCCTTTGGATTATATTGATGAGTACGGCGCCGACGCTTTGAGAATGGGTTTAATATCAGGTACAGCAAACGGGAGGGATTTTGCGTTTCCTAAGGACAAGGTGATCGCTTACAGGAATTTTGCTAACAAGTTGTGGAATATGGCGCGTTTTATGATCATGATGATGGAAAATAATAACGAAAGGGATTTTTATTTTAATGAAGCTCTAAATATTTCGTTAAGTGATTTTGACCGGGATATGCTGGAAAAGATGAAAAAACTTATATCAAGTGTAACCGCGTCTTTGGAAAGGTATCGTTTTGCCG
>DAOSPG010000062.1:0-1602 GCA_035374605.1 bacterium | reverse complement strand
CCGGACCTCCGGGAGTTATATCAACAAGGAGATTAAAATAATCCGGAGATTGAAAACCTGCCACAGAATAACAATTCACTCTGGTATCTGAAACTTTAACACTAATATATTGTCCCGGAATTATCTTCATTGATTCTTCAGATTTAAAATCAAAATAATACATTTTCTCCGTAAGTTTTTTAACATCTAAAGTACGGGCTGATTTAAACGCAATTTTCTTTGGTTCTTCACCCCTATCTTTTAGAATAATTTTAGTATCAACAGCCCAAATGTCTTCTCCGCTTAATATTAATGGGTTGATTTCCATCTCTTCAATTCGTGGCTCTTCTTCTATAATCTTTCCGAGTCTAACCATAATTTCACAAAGCTCATCAAGATCAAAATTTGGTTTGCCGTCCTTTCCTTTTAGGACTCCGTATATTTTTGATTTTTCTACAAGACGTTTTGCTCTATTTTTATCAAGAGGCAAAAATCCAATGTTTCTATCCGATATAAGTTCTGCCAACGAACCTCCCGCTCCAAACAATATAAAAGGACCAAAAAACTCATCTCTTTTTATACCAACCAAAACCTCTGCTTGCCCGACAATTTCTTTTTGTATTTGTATTGAAACATTTTCTTTTATTGAAGATTCGAGATCCCCTTTTCTCAAAGAAAGCTCGTTCCAAGCACTTCTTAATGTTTTTTCATCTATAATTCCCGTAATAACACCACCTACATTTTTCTTATGCAGAAGTTTGGGGGCGGAAAGTTTTAAAACCACCGGATAGTCATAAATATTTGCAAACTCTAATGCCTGGTCAATAGTGTTTACATGTGCTGTGGGCGGGGTGCCTATTCCTACAAGCGATGTAACCTGACTTGCTTCAATATTGTCCAAAGCAGGCTGTTCTCTTTTTAGTGCATTCTCTATAATTTTATCAACACTTTCAGGAACTAAATCAAAATTTAAGGCATCATAAATATCAATCGGAGGAAGAGACTCTGTACATCGCCGTTTTTCAAACTCCCACATTTTTGCCAAGGCATATATAGCTCTCTCAGGAAAATCAAAGCATGGAACTTTTGCCGCGTTTAGAATCTTTTTGCCTTCTTCTACCAGCACCCCTCCTATAAAAGAACAAAAGATCGGTTTATGATACTTTTTTAATAAATTGACGATCTCTTCAGCTGTTTTTTTAATTTCCGTCATAAGCTGGGGGGTCAGCAAAATCAATAAAGAATCGCAGGTTTCACTTTGGAGAATAATTTCTGCAGTTTTAACAAAACGATCAGCCAAAGCATCCCCTAAAACATCAACCGGATTATCAACACTTGCCGATGCGGGAAGAATTTCTGTCAATTTTCTTTTTGTTTCCTCATCAATTTCTGCCATTTCTAACCCATTTTCTATTATGCTATCGGCGCTGATAACAGCGGGTCCGCCGGCATTTGATATTACTATTACTCCCGGACCTTTTGGTATTACACCCCAAGAAAAAGCTTTAGAAAGATCAAAGAAATCCTCTAATGTTTGGCATCTTATTACTCCCGCTTCTTTTAGCACAGAGTTTAGTACATCATCGGATCCGGCAATAGCGCCGGTATGAGATTGCATTGCTT
>DAOSPG010000061.1:0-1607 GCA_035374605.1 bacterium | reverse complement strand
TCACCCTTTTCAACTATCTTTGACATCCTAGAATCAATCTTGATTATACTTTCAATAACATTGTTGTATTCATTTTCGGTAAGGCCAGAGATATTCAAGGCCTCCTTTTTGTCTAAAAGCCTATCAATAGGTTCGAGTTTTGTTGATGTTTCAACAAAAGGCTCGGGTATTTTTTCTCCATAATTAACTTTATTCTTATTGAATCCAAGTTCTTTAGGATTTATCTTTCCTTGCTCTATTCTATCGTAGAGAGAACCCGCTACATAATGCCTACAAATAAATTCTAGAGGGATAAGAAAATTTTTTGTGTCGTGATTGATTTTTTTATAATTATATATTATATTCACTTTTTTGACAAGCATTTTGTTTTTACCAGTCATTCTTATAAAGTGTGTTAAAAAACCTAATTTTTCAGCCTCTTTTAACCAAAAAGCCCCTTCTCTACAAAGAGTTTCTCCTTTGAACGGTATCTCAGAAGGAATTATTTTATCAAAAACTGAGATTCGATCTGTAAATTCAAATTCAATTTCATTGTCAGAAGTATCATAAACTCTTTTTACTTTTCCCTCTCTTGAAAATCCAGAAGAGGTGTTACCTACATTGCCCATATTTGAATTAACTATATCTGATGTTTAAATATATTATCATATGATTTTTAGAAATATTTAATATTTAAATTTACTAAATGTATGAAGTCCACTATTAAGCTTTTGCCCAAAAAATGACAATTATCTGATAATAATTTGATTCGATATATAATCCTTAAGATGATAAAATTACTCAAAAATAATAATTAGGAAATTTTTATTCACACATTAATCTTAGCTATTAAATTCATTTCTACATACTGTTTAAATTATTGACGAGATCTTTTATTACAAATAAATAACTTCTTTGTTTAATCGACTTATTATAATATCAAGTAATACCAATCTGAACAATGAAAGACTAAAACACGGAGAGAGATGAAAAACTAGGACGACATAAATTCTGTTATACTAAACATATTCATTTCTCCACGATAATATCGGTATCGATGTCAGATGTTTTAACTAGCATTGCAGAAAGAGCTAAATTAAGTATTCCTTATATAAAAAGAAGTTAGATATCTATTAATGCCCTAAATAGGGCAACATTTAATGATTGAAGTATCGCATCCCAGTAAAGACCATAGATATTCCAAATTTATTAGAAGTATCTATCACTTCTTTGTCTCTTATTGAGCCTCCGGATTGTATAATATATTTTATATTATGTTCTGCAGCTACCCTAATGGTATCGTCAAATGGGAAGAATGCATCCGAAACAAGAACACATTCTGAAATCCTTTCTTTGAAAAAGACTTCTTTAGGTACATTAGGCTTTTCTTCATCCCACATATTTTCAAGATTCTCATAAATTTTTGGTATTGCAAGTTTTTTTAAAGAATCTACCCTATTTGGTTGTCCAACACCACTGCCTAACACCTTAAAATACCCTTTTTCATACTCCATCCCTAAAACTATTGAATTTGATTTGGTATACTTTGTAGCTATAATTGTAAAAAGTCCCAGCTCTTTTTTATCGTCTGGAAATTTTTTCTCTGTAACACATTCCCATTTTTCATA
>DAOSPG010000060.1:0-1717 GCA_035374605.1 bacterium | reverse complement strand
CTGTCAAAATTTTTCAACAAATTATTTATAAAATCATCGAAATTTCCTTTATCAAAAGGATTCTCAAAAGTCTCAATTATCAGATTTTTTGCCTGCTCTCTATTCATATTGGTTTTCCTCTATTATCTTTTTGATAACCTCATAAAGTTCGGGAATTTTCTCCTTTACGACCTTCCAGACTACAAGGTAATCAACTCCGAAGTATTCATGAATCAGGATATTTCTCATTCCGACAACGCTTTTCCATCTAATTTGAGAATATTTTTTTCTTAACTCTTTTGGAATACGCTTGCTCGCTTCCCCGATTACTTCAAGACTTCTTATGAAGGCTCTTTTAAGTTCTTCATTTGTTATAAAATCTTCATAATTTAAGTTTTCGCATCTGTTTATTAAATACTCACATTCAGTTTTTATGTCCATCAAATAGTCTCTTATTTCTCTCTCATACATAAACTACCTCTTGCAAAATAATTTTCCCTATGTATGGCTTAAGGGCAGATTTCATAACAAGATCGGTTTTAACTTTTAATCTTTCCGATAAAAAATCTTGGAGTTCAATATATGTCCACAGGTCAGGTATCTCATAGAAATCAACGAGTATATCGAGGTCACTTCTCTTTTTCTGCTTTCCTTTTATATAAGAACCAAAGATTCCTATCTCTTTAACTTTATATTTTTCCTGAAGTAAGGGTTTCAATTCACTTAATCGTTCTTTTATCTCCTCAATTTTTCTCATGTTCATCACCATCTAAATAAAGTGATAGTATAACTTCCCTTTTCCCTTCTGTTATAGCAGAAGATTCAGCATAATGGCTTTTAAGAAAGGCGAGTGAGATTTCCCTCTGGAGAACGCCGATTACTTTTAAAGGATTTTGAATATCTCTTTTTAGTTCATTTAATCCTTTAAGGGTTTTCTGAACTGTCTTCTTTGGTAAAGAACCTTCTTCAAGACGGTTTATTACTTTTTGGAGATATTCTTCCTGCTCTTCGGTTAATTGTTTGCTATTTTTTTGTGTTGCTTTTAGAATTTTCAGAAGTTCGTCGTAACTGCTTCTACCAGCCCGCTTGCGGGTTTCAAATATCTCCTCAATAGTAGCATCAAAAAAAGCGCTCTTATTTTTATCAAGGAATTCATAGTAATTTACAAGAGGAAGTTTTGCTCTTTTTTCATCTGGCGGACTTTCAAGTATTTTTGCAGCACTTAAAAAATCAAGTTCAATGATTTTTTCTTTGTTTGATAAAAAGAATTTCATAAGCCTTCCTTTTCTGAAAAACGTAAGCAATGAATGGGTGGTGGCAAAATCTTTTAAATCTTCAGAAAATGTTTTTGATGAGCGAGCCTTTTTTGGAAGACGCTTTATTCTCTCAAAAAGTTCTGGATTTTTATCACGAATCTCTTCTATGAATCTTAAATATTTCAGTTCACTTTCTTCTTCCTCATCTTCTGAAATAGTTTTCTTTGAAAGGAGTTTGTCAAACAGTTCGTGAGAAGATACTGGCTCACCTTCTGTTAAAATCGCTGAGTCGCCTCCAAGTAAAGTTAGAAATGCCTCTATTTTTGAGCGGGCAATGTTTGTGAGTTCAATTTCAGAGTCTGCCTGTTTTGTAGGGAAAAAGTTAAATGCATAAATTTTGTCAAAAGGTGTATCTATACGGTTTATTCTTCCCACTCTTTGCATCAGTCTTGTTGGATTCCATGGTATATCATAATTGATAA
>DAOSPG010000059.1:0-1736 GCA_035374605.1 bacterium | reverse complement strand
TTTTTTTCTTCTCCTTTTTAATTTTTATTTGAAATTTTCAATCAGAACTTTTTGATAATATCAGATAATTTTGAAAAATAAAGATCGATCGTTGATGATATATATAATATTCAGCTGTCGATATTTAAAGATTAAGAGTTTTCCCGAACTGCGTTATTCGTGTTTATTTTATTTATAATTCCTCTTGCTGCCATGATTCCTGTTGCGGCGGCGCCGGTTATTGACCCTGCCATTCCGGACGCATCCCCGGCGACAAACAGTCCACTTATGTTGGTTTCCATTCCCGGCGTTGTTTTTATTTTTGAAGATCTAAATTTTACTTCAGGAGCATATAAAAGCGTAGATCCCGAATTTATTCCCGGCATTACAGTGTTTAGTTTCTCGAGACTTTCTAAAATATTGACGACGATTCTGTGAGGAAGGGCCATGGAGATATCTCCGGGTGTGACATCTGTTAAAGATGGAGTAACTAAAGATTTTTCCAGTTTTCTCCAGGTGCTTCTTCTCCCTTTTCTAAGATCCGCTAAACGTTGTAATATAGGTTTTTGTCCGCCTATGGTTGAAGCTAATTCGGCTATAGATTGCGCGTAAGCGATGGAGTTTTCTACCGGTTCGGTTAAATGAACTTCGCACAAAAGAGCAAAGTTGGAGTTCTTTGCAGTATGATCTGAGTTTGAGTAACCGTTGACACATACATACCCCTGATAATCCTCCCTTGCGACATATCCGTTGGGGCAGGAACAAAATGTTCTTACAATATCGTCAAAAGTATCGGTTCTTACCTTGAGTACGATTTCGTATAAAGAATCTGCGTATCTCTTCATTACTCCGGATGGGAATTCAACTCTGACTCCAACTTCCACCATATCGTAAATGTATTCAATATTATATTTTGAACAAATTTCCTGAAACCACCTTGCTCTGATTCTCCCGGGAGCTACCAAAATGTTGTCGGCAAACATATCTCCCTTGTTTGTTTTCACTCCTGTGGCTTTGCCGTTTTCTACCATAATGTCCAAGACCTCCGTTTTTTCCATCAGCGTAACTCCTTTATCTTCCAGATAATCCTGAAAGTTTTTCATAACTTCCTTTAATTTATCTGACCCCACATGCTTCATCCTTCTTACTATCAGTTCTATGTCGTGCCTCTGAGCTTCATCTATCATCATTTCAACGTCATATCTGTTTTTGGGATACTCCTCCGAATCTACCCCAAATGACATAAATGTTTCATCTATTTCGTTAAGGATTGTTTGGTAATCTTCGGGTTTTATAAGATGAAAAGTTCTCTCATGAGAAAGCTTTGGGGTAAAGTGTAGTTTTCCATCTGAATACGTTCCTGCTCCGCCAAATCCCGACATTACCTCTTTGCTGGAGCGATTTTCTATCCTTGAGCCCATATCCATAACAGCGATTTTTAGATTTGGATTTTTTTTGGTTATTTCAAGAGCGGCGAACATTCCCGCCGGTCCCGCTCCTACTATTATTACATCGTATTTTTCCACAGCAATGTCACATTATAGACTATTATTTTTCTTAAGTCATCGAGTCTGCTTATTTGTATATCATTTTTTTGTTTTCCCTGTTTTACTGGTTTTTGTTTGTGTCGTCGGTGGTTGTATTAAGATTATTTGTAGCTTCCTGAATTTTTGCTGAGAATTAGATTGAATAATGTTTAGATTGGTCGGGGTGACAGGACTCGAACCTGCGACCTCACGCACCCCATGCGTACGCGC
>DAOSPG010000058.1:0-1738 GCA_035374605.1 bacterium | reverse complement strand
TAAGATCATTAGCGAGATTTATTACATTGAAATCTTTAAGGGTGATTAGCTCAATTGGTAGAGCAAGCGTCTTATACACGCTCGGTTCCAGGTTCGAGTCCTGGATCACCCACCATAAAAGAAAAAAATTAAGTTTATAAATCCTGTATTTGAAAATTAGTAAATATTTGCAAGGACGAGAATAATTCACAGCGAGTGTAAACGAGCGAGAGGGGGTCGCGAGCCAAGAAGCTCTAGAAGCGAAGCGACGTAGAAATTAACGCAAAACAATTTAGCCAAGCAAGTATAGATATTGCAAAAAAAGTTAGGAGATAGTTTATAATCTATTTACAAGAATTAAATAAGATTAAAATAGATTAAAAAAAATTAATTTAATTTACTTAAACTGGCTCGCAGATTATGTAAGGAAAAGGAGGAAAATATGAAAATAGCATATAGTAAAACAAGAGAACAATTTCCATTAAGCCACAAGAAAATTGTTAAGAAAACAATTTTAGACGCAGTTGTAATTACTATTTTATCGTTTGTCGTTTGGGTATTTTTAGTGGTTATATTCAACTCGATGGAGCAGGATACAACGGGTTGGTTGGGAAACGCAACCCTCGGAATCTTCGGTCTTTTGTTTTTGCTTATTTTTTTAACCTATCTTTATCAGTGTTGGTATTTTGAGTCTTATTTTTATGATTTAACCTCTGACTTTATTCAGATTAAAAAAGGGCCGATTACTCCGAGAGAAATTACACTTCCTTATGAGCGGATTCAAGACGTCTATGTTGATCAGGATTTGTTAGATAGAATTTTTGGTCTTTACGACGTTCATTTGTCTAGTGCAACGATTTCTTCCGGAATAGAAGCTCATATTGATGGAGTCGAAAAACAATCTGCAGAAGGATTACGTGATGTTATTCTTCAAGCAGTTCAGCAAAAAATCAGTAAAAATAAGAGTGCAGATATTTCAACAAGTCATAATTCCCAAATAAATTAAATTCTATGAATGAAATTATTACGGAAAAAAATTATCCAATTCAGAAACTATGGATTTTCAAATCAATAATCAACTTATTAATTATCTTTATTTTTTGGATACTTTTCTCCCTTTTCTTTTACCTTTTGGATAAAACTGTTGCAAATAAAGAAACGTATACTAATTTTTTTATTGTAATTGCTAGTGTCATAATAATCTGTCTTATCATTGCGGTTTTGAGGAGAGAAAATTTCCACTATTCCATTGGAGAAAAATTTTTAACCTTAAAACAAGGTATCTTATTAAAACAACAGCGATACATTCCGTACGGAGTGATCCAAACCATTCTTGTTAAACAAGATTTATTTGATCGAATTCTTGGACTTGCTTCTTTGACAATTGAAAATGCTTCATTAGGTGCGGGAGCTTCAGCGGTTTTGAAACAGAAATTTTTTGAGCCGCGTTTTGAAACCCAACAAAGTCAACAAGGTGAGGTGATAGGATCTTATGGTAATGCAGCTCGTATTCCCGGACTTACTAAAGCAGATGCCGAGGCTTTGAAAAACATTATTCTGCAAAAGATGAAAGAAAATCCAATTGAAGATGGTCAATCAGGACTATAGATTCCTTTATTGTATCCCGGTTTTGCCGACGGTCCCCCGGTTAATATGTTATTATTTTAGGTAGTAATAATATTTACAGGGATAGTATGAATAAAATTATAAAATTTTTAATAAATGGATTTGCGGTCTATGCAACTGCATACCTTCTCTC
>DAOSPG010000057.1:0-1745 GCA_035374605.1 bacterium | reverse complement strand
TTTATTCCTGCGTGTTAGTTTGGAGTTTTGTCGCCCAGGGATATGAAAAAAATAAATGAAAAAAAAGCACTGCTTATACTTTTAATCTTCTGCTCTGTACTTCTGCGCCTGGTAAATTTGGGATATTCCGATTATCAGGGAGATGAGACGCAAGCTTTATATAATCCAAAAGGTCAATCTTTTTCTCAATTTATTTTTTCTCAAAGAAGAGCACCTATTCAATTTGTTATCACCATGTTGGTTCGTGGAGTTTCAAATGGCTATCACAACGAGTTTATCACAAGACTTCCGTTTGCCCTTTTTTCAATTGCTTCCTCTTATGTTTTTTATATTTTTGTCAAAAAGTTAATAAACGAAAAAGTCGCCTTTTATTCTTTAATATTTTTTATTACAAACGGATTTTTTGTTTCCTTTGGGAGAATAGTCCAATATCAGTCTTTAGTGATTTTTTTAATGCTTTTCGTTTTGTACCAATTATTGCTTTTATCGGAGACCAACGAGATTAAGCATCTGTATTTTGCAGGAATCCTTTGGGGATTTAGTTTTCTGGTTCATTCTGATTCTGTTTATTTTTTTCCAATGGCGTTGTTAATTCTTATTGAGTGGGTAGAAAAGTTTAACATGAGTTTTAAAACTACACTAAAAAAGCTTTTGCCTCCCTTAATTTTAGGGATAGGAATTCTTGCGGTTTTTTACTTGCCGTATTTACTTAATTTGCCTTCTGATACCCTGAATTATTGGAAAGGGCGGGTTGAAGGCACTCATCAACCCAATGTTGTTAGTAATTCAAGATATTTGTTTGAGGTTTATCAGCCGATATATGTGTCTCATTTATACATTTTTTCTTCGTTAATGGGAATCGTTTTGTTGTTGAAAAGCGGTAAGACTATTTCAAGAGAGAAAAAAATAGGCTTGATTTTATGGTTTTTGTTTTCATATTTGTTTATGGAATACGCTGTTGAAGTGCCGGGAACCCATATTTATAATTATATAATTCCGGCATTTATTTTTATGGGATTGTTCTTTTCAATTTTAGACGAGTTTGTTGCAAGTCGTTTTAAAAAAATCTACCCTGTTTTTTTGTCAGCTGTTGTTATTATGTTTTTATTTTTATTTTTGCAATCCTACGCAATTTTTGTTGATCATGAAAGGGAATATCCCTGGCAAACCGAAAGATTTTTAGTGTGGGATCTTCCGAGCTTAAATCCTGTTTTTAAGTTAAGTTTATTTGGTTTTCCGTATTATCGTAATTGGGAAGATATTTCGGATTTTATTGTAAAAGATGGGAGATCCGTTTTTTACGCTACAAACGAAAAGCAGTCTATCCCGAGATATTATTTGCCCGACAATTACGATAATAATGGTTATCTAGCGGGGTACTACATTAGAATAAAAGATCCTCAATCAGGGACGAACCCGGTTCTTAATGAAAGGTGTTCAAGATGGATTGAAAAAAACGATCCGATAAAGATTTTTTACTCCGGAGACAAGGTATTAGCTGAAATATATTTCATTCCCGAGGATTGGAAGTAAAAAAGTTGGAAAAGGTAGAAATCGGGGAATTTTCATCGGAATTTAACTCCCCGTCCGTGATAAAATATCCTTATAGTCTTCGTATTTTGCTTATTTAAATCAGATATCAAAATTACGGCTAATTTATGTGTTTAGGCCCCTGTAGTTCAACGGATAGAACGTGCCCCTCCTAAGGGCAAGATGCAGGTTCAATTCCCGCCTGGGGTACCACT
>DAOSPG010000056.1:0-1780 GCA_035374605.1 bacterium | reverse complement strand
GGGCAGTTTCAGCTCAAATAATTCCCGTTACGGGAAACGATAAAATCTGCGTTGTGAAATTCAAGGAACCTCAACAAGCTGTTACTCCGGGACAATACTGTGTCTTTTACACGGGAGGATTGTGCATTGGCTCGGGGGTAATTTCTTAACTAAAACACACAAAAATATTACAGAATTAATTAATAGATACAAAACCCACAAACATTTTAAACTCCGTTGAAGATGTTATTTTAAAAGTTGAAAAAACCAAGATAGAGCCTGATATTTATTACGACAAAGAAGATATTGTTGATTTTGCAGTTAAGTATGTTAAATTTATGAGAAGGGGAAGATTTTAAAAATTATTACCAAAAAGTTTTTTGCTAAAATAAAAAGAGATTGGCAAATACCAATTTAAATAATAAATAAAAGATGAAAAATTACGAAACTCTAAACAACGAAATAACACCCGAAGAATTAGCAAAGCAAGAAGGGGATAGAACCAGAGTTACCGAAAACGTTTTAAAAGTAGCAAAAGAAATCGACCCTGATAACAAACTTCAAGGAAAAGAACTGGTAGAAGAGGTATGTAGGTATGTGAGAACAATGATTCCAGCGGATGAAATTTTAAAGGAATCGATTAGAAATAACCAAATTCCTAAAATTGATAAATGGGATACTACAGCAGACGAGCTTTTAAGTGAAAAAAACTTAATTCCGGGACATAGAAGAATTAGAAACATCAATGGATGTACCCAAATATCTTACATAACAAGAGCACTCCTATTAGCCAAAGGAATTCCCAGTCTATTGGTTGACACAATAGAAGAAAACTGGATTAAAAATAATAGAGAGTGGAATACACAACAAGAAGAAAGAGTATCGGGCCACTATTTTCTTGATGTGTATGATGAAAAAGATAAAAAGTGGTACACCATAAACCCTGGAAACAGAGAAGAAAGGTTTCACGAACACGGAGATTACTCGATAAGTGGAAGGAAATATATTGAGTTTGCGAGGGGTAGGGATACAGTAGATATGGGTTTTATTAACCAAGAAGAGAGATTGAATAAATTAGAAAAATCAATGAAAAATCTTAACATATAGAGCGAGTACATTTATCTAAAAGGGGAAACAGAAACTCTTGAAGAAACTAAAATTAATCCAGACATATATTACGACAAAGAAGATGTTGTTGATTTTGCAGTTAAATGCATAAAATCCAAGACCTCTGAAGAAACAAAAATTTAACCTGTTGTGATACAATAGCCACACTATGAAAACACAAATAGAAAAACTACCAAAATCAACAATAAAAATGACCGTTACTATAGAGAACGATAAAGTCAAAGAATTTTATGAGAAAGAGGTTGAAAAAGCCATTGAAAATACTGAAATACAAGGATTCAGAAAAGGAACTGCTCCGAAAGAAATGGTAATTGAAAAAGTTGGAAACTCCAAACTTTACGGAGATGCTATAAATAATCTTCTTCAAAACTTCTATCCGCAAGCTCTAAAAGAAAACAAACTTTTGCCGGTATCAAACCCAAAAGTGGAAATAAAGGAATTTGACGTTGAAAAAGATTTAGAATTTACAGCAGAATTCGCGATAAAACCGGATGTAAAAATCGGAGATTATAGAAAAGCCCTAAAAAACTACTATAAAGAAAAAGATGAAAAATTAAAGAAAGAAAAACTAGAGAAATTAAAAAAAGGTGAGTTAAATCCGGAAAAAGAAGAAGAAGGTCATACACACATAGGACCAAACGAAGTAATAGATATCCTTCTAAAAGAATCGGAA
>DAOSPG010000055.1:0-1879 GCA_035374605.1 bacterium | reverse complement strand
GAAATTTTTTCGTAGAAAACTTCATTTCACCGTTTCTAAAAAACTTGTTTTAAAAGGGGCTGTCTCAAAAGTAGAGACAGTCTCTTTTTTTATTGGATATTGCGATAAAAATAGGAAGAAAATATTTGCAGGAATGTTTGTTTTTTGTATCTTTATAGCTGTAAATCAATAAAATGAGATATGTCGAGAGTAGTTTTTAAATCAAATGAACAAGGACAAATCCTTCTGTTTCCTGCAAGTTTGGATGAAAAAGTACCACAAGATTCTCCTGCCCGCCTGGTCAATCAAATAGTCGATAATTTGGATATTGCTCAAATTATTGACACCTATAAGGGAGGAGGAACGAGTGCCTATCATCCGCGAATGATGCTGAAAGTAGTTTTGTACAGTTATTTGAACAATATTTATTCGAGTCGAAAAATTGAGCAGGCACTTGCAGACAGGATCAGTTTTATGTGGCTTTCAGGAGGTCAGCAGCCAGATCACAACACCATCAATCGTTTTCGTTCCTGTCATTTAAAGGAGGATATTCACCAGATATTTACACAAGTTGTACTTATGCTGGTAGATATGGGATATTTAAGTTTGGATGTCATTTATGTTGACGGGACGAAGATAGAATCCCGCGCCAATCGTTATACTTTTGTGTGGAAGAAGACAGTAGAAAAGAACAAAGCAAAATTAGAAGAAAAAATCCGTAAGGTATTGGAACAGATTGAAGAAGGAATTGCCATAGAGAATCAAATGGAAGACCAGCCTCCTCTGCCTATCGACAGTAAAGAACTACGTCGGAGGATAGAAGCTCTTAATAGGGAGAACCGCACAAAAGCAGAACAAAAAGCCATAAAGACACTTGAGGAAAAACAGTTGCCAAAACTTGAAGAATATGAAAAGCACCTGGCTATTTTGGGAGACAGGAACAGTTATTCCAAGACTGATCCCGATGCAACCTTCATGCGTATGAAAGAAGATCATATGAAGAACGGACAACTCAAACCGGCATACAATGTTCAAATAGGAACAGAGAACCAATTTTTAACGCACTATGATTTTTTCCCTAATCCCACAGATACACTAACTTTTATTCCATTTATGAAAGGATTTTGCAATCGTTATGGTTTTTACCCGGATAAAGGAGTTGCCGATTCAGGATATGGGAGCGAAGAAAATTACGAATTCATGGAAGGAAACGAGATTGAACCTTTTGTCAAGTACAATTATTTTCACAAAGAAGGGAAGAAAGCATTCAGAAACAATGCTTTTCTTGCTCAAAATTTATATTACAATGAAAAGGAAGATTACTTTGTTTGTCCTATGGGGCAGCATATGAAGAAAGTAGGAGATAGTAAACGGAAAACGGATAGCGGATATATTTCAAAAATAAGTATTTACGAAGCTGAAAATTGTAATGGTTGTCCACTGCGGTGTTTATGCCACAAGTCCAAAACCAATCGGAGGATCGAAGTAAATCATAACCTGAACAGGCATAAACATAAAGTCAGAGAACTGCTTACCTCACCCGATGGTCTTTTCTACCGAAGTCAACGACCGATAGAACCTGAAGCAGTGTTCGGACAAATGAAATACGATAAAGCCTACAATCGATTCCGCCATTTTGGAGAGGAGAAAGTCAAAGCCGACTTTGCTCTTTTTGCCACAGCATTTAACATAGGAAAATTATGGCATAAAATAAACAAACGAGCCGAAAAAGAGCAAGAAAATCAACAAATCGATAAAAAAATACTAATAAATACGTTTATTTTTATTCTTATTTTTCGCTTGTTCCAAAAAATTAAAAACAAGGCTATTCCATATCAAAATTTAACCCTTAAACGGGCTGCTTAATATAAAAAAGAAAGTGTCCTTTTGGGACACCCTC
>DAOSPG010000054.1:0-1885 GCA_035374605.1 bacterium | reverse complement strand
TTAGAAACAAACTCATCAATTCCAATAATTCCTAAATCGTAAACAGAATTTAAAGATAATAAGTAGAAAGCTATATTTGTAGGAGAAGTTCTATATGTTATCTTTTTTGACGCAGAAAGTTGAATATTATCGGGAGGAAGAAAATTGCTCTCTTCGTTTGTGTATTCATCAAACAAAGACCAGGTCATTTTTGCATAATCTACCATTTTTTCCTTATTTTTAATCTCATCGGATAAATTAACGATAGGGTAGGGATTACTTATATAAAAAACAAAGAAAGGTGATAGAGTCCATAAAGATAAAATTAACACATTTGGAAGTGTAAGTTTTCCTAAAGAAGCAAGAAATAAAATAATAAGTATATTCAGATAAACGATAGCTGAGGAAAGAAAATATTCAACAGGGTTACTATTATGCTTCATCCTTTCTACAGTGCTGTGACTTGTCCATTCTAATAAATGCTTTCTCACTATTAATCTGTAGATTGTTTTAAAGATGGAAAGAGTTTTATTTACTGCCATTGCCGGCATCATAATAAAGGATGCTAAAGAAATACGAATTTTTTTTGCTAAAAAGTTAAGGGAAAGAATTATTTTTTCCAGAGCCGGTATTTTATGTATTAAATATTTTCTAATACTAAAAATCTCCAATAAAATATTTCCAAAAAATATAATTAGTACAAAATAAGTAATAGAATCAGACGCGGAAAAAATCCAGTTTAGATAAAGTAAAACAAGAAAAGCAGGAGCCACTAAACTTCTTCTTAAATTATCAATTATCATCCATATAGAAAGTGCATCTAAAGGATTCTTTACCTTTTTTCCTGATACTGTCGGAACATTGCGACAAAGCCAGGGTATTAATTGCCAATCACCTCTAACCCATCTATTGTCTCTAGATATATAGCTTCGAAAAGAAGTCGGGAAATCTTCTATTAATGATGTGTCCGAAAGAAATCCCGCTCTTGCAAAACAGCTTTCTATCAAGTCGTGGCTGAGAAGAGAATTTTCAGGAAATCTGTTTAACAAAGTTTCTTTTATTGCTCTTACATCAAAAATTCCCTTTCCCATAAAATTAGATCTGTTAAATGTATCCTGATATATATCTGAAATCGCATTTGAATAGGAATCAAAACCGCTATTAAAAACGAATATTTTAGTAAATAAGGATTTATTTTCACTTTCCGGGTTTATTATTACCCTTGGTTGTATAAAACCGTACCCACGGGTAATTATTTTTCTTTCAGGATCTAAAACAGGTGAATTCAACGGATGAGCCATGGCGCCTATGAGTTTTAGTGCTACATCGGCAGGCAACATTGTGTCCTCATCAAGAGTTATTACGTAACGTATCCCGTTTATTTTTGACAAATCCCCCTCAATAGTAGAAAAAGTGGTCTCAACGCTGTGATTTTCATCTGAAAGCCAGGAAACCAATTCCATTATTTTTCCTCTTTTTCTTTCCCACCCCATCCAAACTCCTTCCGATGGGTTAAAAACTCTTTTTCTGTGAAAGACATAAAAAACATCAAATCCCTCAGATTTATGTTTTAGATTAAGCTGTTTTATTTTTCTTTTCAAATAAGCTAAATTTTTCCTATCTTCCTGAGATTCCTCTTCATAAGAATCTCTATAGTCACTTAAAAGAGCAAAATATAGATTATGAAAATTATTGGCTAAAAACCTTCTTTCCAAATTTTCTACTAAAATATCTATTTGCTCGCGATTAGAAAACATACAGGGTACTGTTACAAGGGTTTTGTATTCTTCGGATATTGAATTTTTAAATTCCAATTTAGGTGGGAGGGCAGGAGGTAGAATCCAAGTAAAAATCTTGTTTATTAAAAAAACACTAACATTTGATACCGGTATTATTTCAATTAGAG
>DAOSPG010000053.1:0-1991 GCA_035374605.1 bacterium | reverse complement strand
GAGTTATTGGTAATAAATCTGCACCATAGGGTGGGTTGCCAATTACACAATCAAACCCATTTTTTGTAAAAACATCTTCATACATTTTATTCCAATCAAAGGGTTTGATTTCCTTCATCTCTTGAACATTGAAATCTAATTTATCACTGAAGTAATCAGTTGTAATTAAACTGTTCCCGCATCTTATATTTTTTAACATATCAGGCAAAATAGAACCTTTTACAAAAAATAAGTCTTTTTCTCCTTTATCAAACCCACCATCAAGCATTTTCAGATAGAGACTCATTATTGATACTTCTGTTGCTTCTTTATCAATATCAACGCCAAAAATATTGTTTATTAGTATATCCCCGCGTTTTTCTAGACAAACTTTAATTTCTCCGTCTTTTGTTTTATACCAGTCAGCTTGGTACATTTTATCTTTTTGATTTTCAGTATACCATTTCTGATGATAATCAAGGAGATAACCGTATGCACCGATTAAAAAACTTCCAGAACCACAAGCAGGATCTACAATTTTAATTTCTTTTATTTCACTTGGCGAAAGACCTTCTATCTTTTTAGCGACAGTATTTTGAACTATATATTCAACAATGTATTCAGGAGTATAATAAACACCACCAGCTTTTCTAACCTCAATTTTTTCAGTAATTCTTGCCTTATGTTGTCCATACAACTCAATTTTAGAACCTAGAAACTTTTCATAAATACGACCAAGTATTTCAGGTTCTATAACATCGAACTGGAATGGGGAAACAGGATAACACATTTCGCGGATGATGTCTTTAATCGTTTTATCATCGATCATTATATCTTCTGAAAAATGCTTTTTAAATAAAAGACCATTATAGGTTGTATTTAATGAATTAAATATTGGAATTAGTGACTTATAAATGTTTTCATTTTTTTTCGTTTTATCGAGGAGAGTGTTCTCTGGTTCAATTTCTCTATCTTCAAGATTGCGAATAAAAACAAGACGGTCTAATATTCTTTGAACTGCTTCATTTATTTCATCAACATTTAGATTTTCATTTCTAATTGCAATATTTTTAGCAAGTAATTCACGCCAGTTAGTTATTTGCTCAAGAAAATCAACATCCATTGTTTTGGTATTCTTATCAATTTTCCCCCTGAGTTGATCAAGGCTTCCTTTTTCAACAGCTTCTCGGGAAAAAGTATCCCAGAGAATGTCCCATTTTTCAAGATAATCAGTATATCTCATCGTATGAGATTTTAACAATTCCCTGTCTGTATTGTCCATTAAAGGGGCTTTTATTACATTAAATACACGAAATTCTTCAAAGTCAGTTAAAATGACAATAGGGGCTTTTCCGTTTGAAGAATAAGCATATCTTTTCGCCTGAAAAATAGCTGATTTGTCATTTTCTAAATCGACACTCGCTTCTTTTGCTTCAATAAAGAATTTTAATTTGCCATTAATTTTAAAAGCATAGTCTACTTTTTTTGTTCCGCCATCAGTTGATTTATCTCTTTGAGAAAACTCTCGAACGACTTCATAATGACTTTTCATGTCCCAGCCTAATGCTTTGAACATTATATCAATATAATTTGAGCGAATATTCGTTTCCCCATGACCTTTCTTTGTAAGGATCGCTTTATTCTTTTCGAAATCTTCTACTCTTTCAGCTATGATTTTTCTTCCTGATTCTTTATTCATTGCTTATACCTTATCTGTTTTTTATCGCCCGCCACGGACGGCGGGCGTCTTGGGGGCGGGGTTAAGGAATTCTTTCTATTACTAATATTTAGTCAACTAATGTTTTGGCGCGGTTTTTCGCACAACTCCTTCATATCCGCACTATTTCGCTTTATATCCCATCCAGGGATAATAGACGAAGTATTGCGTATATACCCCATCTGGATGAATAACCATCAATTTTCATTTTAATGATTCCACTCATCCGCAACTATTCTGGATCATCCAGGAATTTAGTCTGGTTTCAAGGTGAAGCCAGGTGACACAATGGTCC
>DAOSPG010000052.1:0-2094 GCA_035374605.1 bacterium | reverse complement strand
TGGTGAGGGCGGTGGGGATCGAACCCACGACACCCTGCTTAAAAGGCAGGTGCTCTAACCACTGAGCTACGCCCCCTCACACTAAAATTAGTCTTTGATATTATAAACTATAAAACCAATTTTTAAAATCTGTCGCTGAATTTGCAGTTTATTTTGCAAAATCAGAATATTTTATGTTATTTTACCAGTACATAATCTAAACGTAATATTAAACCCGAAGTTTACACGAACACCCTTAAAGTGTAAAATTTAAAAAATGCCATTTGAGCCATTAGCAGAAAAACTAAGACCTTCAAGAATTGAAGATTTTGTCGGACAGGAAAAAATTATTGAAGTAATAAAATCCCTTTTAGAAAAAGCAAAAACTTCAGATTTTTTTCCATCCTTAATATTTTGGGGGCCGCCGGGATCGGGAAAAACAACCTTAGCAAGAATAATAGCATTAAATTTGGGTAGAACTTTTTTTGAATTTTCGGCAGTAAATACATCAATAAAAGATATTGAGAAAGTAATTCCGAAAAAACAGAATAATGCTGAAAAGGGTTTGGGAATACTTCCTGATTTTGATGAGGGTAAAAAACCTCCTGTTGTATTTATTGATGAAATACATAGATTTAATAAAGCTCAACAAGATGCCCTTCTTCCGTATGTAGAGAAAGGAGACATTATATTTATTGGCGCAACTACCGAAAATCCTTCCTTTGAAGTGATAAATCCGCTAATGTCCCGATGTAGAGTTTTGATACTCCAACAACACAGACCAGAAGATTTAAAAACAATAATAAAAAGAGGAGAAAAAATGCTGGAAGTAAAAGTTTCTCCTGATGCAGTAGATTTTTTAGTCCTTTCTTCTAACGGAGATGCAAGAATATCCTTAAATGTTTTAGAAATAGCCGCGCAACTTAGTAATTCAAAAGAGATATCATTAAAAAATATTGAAGATGCTTTGCAAAGAAGAAGTTTAGGGTTTGATTTAAAAGGTGAGGAGTTTTACAACACTATATCTTCTCTTCATAAATCAATGAGAGGTTCGGATCCGGATTCAGCTCTTTATTGGTTGGGTAGGATGTTGGAAGCAGGACAGGATCCATTGTACATAGCCAGAAGAGTAATAAGATTTGCATCCGAAGATATTGGTTTAGAGGATCCTAATGCTCTTGTAGTTGCAGTGTCCGCTTTTAAAGCTTGTGAAGTAGTCGGAATGCCTGAGTGTGAGTTAGCATTGGCGGAAGCTGTTGTTTATATGGCAAAGTCTCCAAAATCTAATCAACTTTATGTTGCCTATGGAAAAGTTAAAGAAGATGTTCAAAAATATGGAAACTTACCGGTACCTTTAGAAATCAGAAATCCCGTTACAAAATTCATGAAAAATATTGGATATGGAAAAGGTTACAAATACGAGCACAGCAAGGAAGCCAAAAAAACTGATCAGGAATATATGCCAAAAGAACTTAAGGGGAAAAAATATTTATAAATATTTGGGGAGATTTTTTTCCAATAAATCCGTTAAATCCTCATAGTCTTCAAATTTAATTTTATTCTTTGCAAAAAAAGTGAAGGGTTTTGGAGAAACTCCATTTTTTACGGCTAAAATAATTTTTTTTCCAAATACTTTTGCACATAAAGATTCAAACAAAAGACCGTTACTTTTCCCATCACACTCAACTATTGCTAGAAAAGCATCGTTAATTTTCATATTTTGTATTATTGGAGACAAACTTTTAGAAGGACTTGTGTGATGCGCCCATTGAAACTTATCTCTACCAAGAATAAAAGTTTTGTGTCCCATGGAGACAAGTTTATCCGAAACTTTAGATAAATTTTCTTTGATTTTTTCCTTATCTTTGGAGTTTCGATATTTGTATCCTACATATATGTTCATATCCATTTATTTTACCATTTTGTAGATGCTGTTTTTAATTATTGCTTTCTATAGTAAAATACAGCTAAGAGGTGATCTATATGAAAGATCAGGGACTAAGACAATCAATCTGGAAACCTAATAAAGATAATTTTAAAAGAGATTTGCCTAATAAGTTCAAAAATGTGGTTTTTCTTCCTAAAGATGTAAAAAAGAAGTTTGAGGAAACTGTA
>DAOSPG010000051.1:0-2128 GCA_035374605.1 bacterium | reverse complement strand
TGATTCCGATTCAGATCAACTGAATCTATGGGGTAATTTCTTTGGACAGTAGTGGCTGAATTATTAATGCATTCAACATAAACTTTTCTACGTGGAATAAAAAATATAAAATCATTTAATGTAGAAATCTCCGTTATGTTCTTAACAATTAAACGTCCTGTTATTTTTATCACATAATTACATTTTGAGATAAAAACACTATTTTTAAAAGCATACTGCAATATTAAGAATTCACCATAACCCTTTCCATAACTTTTATCATAATCATTTCCATAAAAAGAAAGAAACTCTATTCTATTATCTCGATTATCTACTTTATATGAAATATCCTCTCCTGAATTATTTACAAATACAATTTTATACTTTGTTTTCTTTAAATAGTAAGACAATGCATTTAAATAATGAGATTCTCTTTCTTTTGGATTTTGAATCTCAGTATAACTCATGCCATTTGGATTTATACAAGCACTCAATAATAATATCGTATCATGAATCATAATAATACTACTTTACAGCCCTAATCATACCTTTTCTAAAATATGGAACTTTCATTTTTAAATCAGAAGAAAAAATCAGGTAACCATCAGAAGAATCAAATGAGAATCCATCAGTCAATAAAATTTTCTTTATATTTTCATAATCTAAACTTTTATGATATGTGCAACATGCCAACTTCATCTTTCTCGCAAAAGACGAACATTCCAAAACAGACTTAATCACTACAGTTTCTCCTCCTTCAATATCGATTTTAATAAAAAAGGAATCATCAACATCTTGTTTCAACAAAGTATCTAGTCTAATACCATTCTCAGAATCCTCATCAGACAACAATTTATTTACAATCACCACTTTATCTTTATAGGGTTCAAAGGTGTGTCGCAAGGGTTCAAGCCACATTTCGTCAGACTCTATAAGATAAACCTTTTTTACCCTCTCTATTACATCCAATGAAAGAAGCGCCTCTGCACAGCCAACATCCACCAAAACATCTCCATCTTCCACTTTAAAAGAATCTGTCTGATATTGATGCGGAGCCTTCTCTCTATAATTTCCACCCAACAAATTTTCATCTTCTATGTAATAACGATACATATCCGCACATCTATCTTTTGTCCAGTTTTTTGGGAAATACAACCTTCTATTTTCATGCAACACATAAGGAAGATGGGCAGTATCATCGTATCCTGATTCAACGTAATCCAATTGTTTCAACTTTCTATAGGGGAATGTGATTATTTCTTGCGTTTCCTCCATATAAGCCAATTCTTCGCTATACTTCTTGGATTCATCTGGATGAGTAGCATAATACCGCAAAATTTCCTCCTGCTTCAACAGAACTTTAAGTTGAACCAAACGATCTGACAAAAGATACAGTTCACGATGTAATCTTTCTATTTCATCATCAGACTTTCTCAATAATTCTCTCAATTCCAAAATATCTTTGTGAGAATCATACACTAATGAAGAATATAGGTTCTTTACAAAATTTACTAGACTCAGATTTTTTATTTTTTTCAGCAATCTCATTATTAAACAAAATTAACACCAGCCATAAACGCTATATTTCCCCACCCTCTATGCCATTCAGAAAAAGATTCATTTGTAGAACAAGAAAACCTATCTATTTGAAATGAAAAAACATTTGAAATGACATCAAAATCCCTCTGCCCTGTAGAATAATTACCAGAACCTAACGAAAAAGAAATTTTATACTCACCTTGTGCCAATCTATGAGAGGGTAATGTCATACGAACAATCCGCTCATCGCCACTCTCAATATTCAAAAAGTTAGAACCGGAAACACTACCAATAGGAATATCATCCATTGTGAAAATTGTAGTATTTAGACGAAATTCTGTAACCGTACGATTGGCCTTTATCTCAAACTCAAAAACAATAGGTTCGTCCGTTGCAAATGTATTTGTCTCCTTCAGTATTTTTGCTGAAACAAAAAAGACATCCTGTAGTAAATTAGGATCACGCATAGAAGCGTCTATTTTTCTAAAACAGACACCATCAGTTATACGATCCATAGAAGCATAATGATCAACCACATCATTTACTTCACCGGTATCACTACTGTCCAAAGAATTTACCCCATAGATTCAGTTGATCTGAATCGGAATCA
>DAOSPG010000050.1:0-2339 GCA_035374605.1 bacterium | reverse complement strand
TGTTGCAGTTCCTGTCTTTTTAGTTCTTGAATTTGAGTAAAATGTCTTTCCTGATGAAACATCTGACTCCGTTGCTGTTCCGTCCGGTTTCCATGTTGCGGAATACATAATTCTATTCCAATATGTACCCCAGTTGTATGTCCAATCGGGAGAAGATGATGCTCCGTATGTATCTCCTTTTGTTAAAAGGTAGTTATATGCTCTGGTTATTACGGACTCTGCTCCTCCGGTATCGGGAGACGATCCTGCCTGTTCGGCATTTACGGGAGCAATTAACACCCCCAATAAAAAAGAGATACAGATGAAAAATACTTTCTTCATTTGTATTTAATATACTATACTCTTTATACACATGTCCAACCTTAGTTTAAACGAAGTCCTTCAGGCTTATATTTCATGCAGAAAGAATAAGAGAAACACCGTAAATCAAATAAAATTTGAACTTAGCATGGAAAACAATCTTTATAATCTTTACACGGAGCTTAGAAACAGAACATATCTCCCCGGCAGATCAATATGTTTCGTCGTCACGTATCCAAAATTGAGAGAAATATTTGCCGCTGATTTTAAAGATAGGGTCGTTCATCATCTTTTAGTGTCAAGACTTGAGCTGTACTATGAAAAAAGATTTATTTACGATTCTTACGCGTGCAGGAAAAATAAAGGAGCGCATAAAGCGGTATCAAGACTAAGAAAATTTTCCCGTCAAAATGAATATTATCTTCAGATAGATGTTAAAAACTTCTTTACGAGCATTGACAAAAACATTCTCTACTCCATTTTCCTAAAAGGAAAGTTTAATGAGGAAACAGTGTCTCTTCTGAAGAAAATAATATTTCATGACCCCACTTCAAACTACTACTTAAAAGGAGACAGAAATCTGTTCCGTAAAATACCCCCTTCCAAATCCCTTTTTTACACACCAAAAAATAAAGGCCTTCCTATAGGAAATCTGACTTCCCAATTTTTTGCCAATGTGTACTTAAACGAAGTAGACCAATATATTAAAAGAACATTAAAAGTAAAACACTACATAAGATATGTTGACGACATGATTTTGCTATCAGATGATAAAAAACAACTCTTAAAATGGCGAAATGAAATCAACGGATTTTTGACCGAAAAATTAAAACTTTCGCTTCATCCCGGCAAAGATAGAATAGGAGCAGTTGAAAATGGGATTGATTTTCTTGGATATATTGTGAGACCAAATTATATCCTTTCCAGACGACGGGTCGCCGGAAATTTAAAAAAGAAACTTAATCTTTTCAATAAAGGATATTATCTGCTTTCAAACAACCAAAAACAGATATCGCTACCCCTATCTTCAAACCCAACAGATGAAGAAATAGCAAGAATGCTCACTACTGTTAACTCATATTACGGACATTTTAAACATGCCGATACATATAATTTAAGAAAAAACCTATATGAAAATCGCATGGGAAAATTAAAAAATTATCTTGAACCGGTAGATAATTATGCACACTTCAGAATCGCAAAGTAAATTTACTTTATACATAAAACTTTTCCAATTTCAAAAATATATTTATCTTATGGTGCACAATTTTCCAAAAGAATATAAATATGGTTTTGGTCAGAGCATAATTGACATGGCGTGGGAAACTTTGGATAACACAATAAAAGCAAATATCACGGAAAATAACTTTAAAGCGGACGCGATTGCGGAGATTTCTAAATCTTTTGACAAGTTAAAAACAAGGTTAAGAATGGCTTATGAACTGCGGCTCATCTCAAACAAGAGTTATACCTACATACTAAAAGAAACAACAGGTATGGGAAGGGAAATATCAAGGTGGATGAATTGGGCTAAGAGCATAAAGCCCAAACAAAGTTCCGCCTGACGCAACGCACAGCGTTGCTATTGGTCTTATTGTTGTTGTTGGCGTTGCCATTGTTGAGGTTCTCGTTCCAAGCGTTCGTGCTATTGCCTGAGTTCTCAGTAGAAGACCAAAAGTTGCTCGTTTTTCCCCCAACTTTAAAAGATAGGACTAATAAGAATTAAGAGTCTTTTCCTTATCTTAATACCTTACAAGGTGTGAGGGAACGGATTTTATTTGGGCTTTTCTTTACTGTCCTAAGCTTTGCTTTCCAAACAAAGTCGTAACAATAAAATCTAGCTCGGAGATAATACTAATACAAATTTATAAATTACTCAATATTCCGCCTGACGCAACGCACAGCGTAGCTACTGGCCTTATTGCCGTAGTAGGCGAGGCCAGAGTAGAGGGTCTCGCTCCAAGCGTACGTGCTACGGCCTGAGTCCTCAGTAGAAGACCAAAAGTTGCTCGTAGTGGTAAATGAAGAGCTAGTCTGGT
>DAOSPG010000049.1:0-2394 GCA_035374605.1 bacterium | reverse complement strand
GTCCTCGTGAAAGAAGTAAAAAAAGGTCTGATAAAAAATGAGTCTGAAATAAAAAAAATGAGAAACTTGGGAAAAGTACTTGCATCTATTTTTGAGGAATTAAAAAAAGAAATCAGACCTAATGTTGATTCTTATGATATTGAAAAATTATTTTTAAACTTATGCGAGAAAAATAATGTAAATCCATCTTGTAAAGGTTACGTTGAAGGGTCTCTTCCACCTTTTCCCACAGGACTTTGTTTAAGTATTAATAATCAATCCGTGCATTGTTTTCCTAAAAAGGGTGTTATCTTAAAAGAAGGGGATATTGTAAATATAGATACGGTAATAGATTCGGATGGTCTCTATGTGGACAGTGCCCATTGTTTTCCCGTGGGTAATGTTGATGAGGAAGTTTTAAAATTTGTGAAAACAACCGAAAAAGCTTTATACAACGCCATAAAAAAAGTAAAAAACAATACGAGAATAGGAGCAATATCTAATACATTGCAAAAAACTATGGAAAAGGAAGGTTTCAATGTTTTAAGAGACTTTGAAGGTCACGGAATAGGATATTCTATGCACGAGTATCCGGAAATACCCTGTTATGGAGAAAAACATGACGGGCCAAAATTAAAAGAAGGAATGACCATTTGTATAGAAGCACTCACTTGCGAAGGAAATCCTAAAGTAGTTAGTACGGGAGGTTGGGAGACCAAGATGGCAGATGGGCGAAATTTTTGTATTTTTGAACATACGGTGCTTGTACAAAAAAATGGGTTTGAAATACTCACTTAGCGCTATATATATAATTTGATAATTTTATGTTCTTAAACTCAATTTGTGTTGATTTCTTTCCAGTTATAAAAATCTAAAAATCTGTCCCAATAAGTAAAGGTATATTTTTGCCCGATTCCTGTAATATATTTAGAAACATAATGATGAACATAAGGATGATATAAAAATATTGCCGGAACTTGTTCATCAATTATTTTTTGAAACTCATTATAATGAATTATTCTTTTTTCATTATCTAACTCGTTTCTGCCTTCTTCTAAAGCCCTGTCAGCTCTTATTTGCTCAAAGCCCGAAATATTAAGATTGGGAGAATCTTTTTGAGTAGAGTGCCATAAGACATATCTGTCGGGGTCTCTTCCTACTTCTTGCCCATAGAGTAAAACTTCAAAATCTCTTGGCTCAATAACATTTTGAACGAAAGTTTCCGGATCTTCTTTTTTAACATCCACGTCCAGATTTAATTTATCCTCCCATATTTCTGAAATTTCCTTGGCTAAATTAACATGAACTTTTTCATCAGGAACTTTTATTTCTATATACATTTCTTCCAAATCATCTGAGAAGTCCTGATCATATTTATCAAAATTTAAATTTTTATTAGTAAAATCACTTCTGCTTATGGGACCTTGAACCGGAATACCTTTATCAAAAATTAAATCTTCAATAGGTAGAACCATTTGCATTTTTCTTCTCAACTCAACGTCATCTAATTTTTCATTTCTCAAATTAAAATAAAGCGAATAGTACACTCCTTGTACGGGATATTTATGATCCTCATAATTTTTTAAATCATCACAACAAGCATTTTCTGATATGAACCCATCAATTTCTCCCAATTTTGCTGCTGTTTTTAATTCTTCCTCATTTGGATAGAATCTAAAAACTATTTTTTTGATCGCATAATCCTTGTTGGTAGTAACTAAAGTTACCTTTTCTATAAACGAACCTGTTTTTTCCACTGTTGAAACTCTAAAATCACTACTGGAAATAGGTATTAAAGGATTGTCCTTTTCTTCAGAATTTACGGGCATAACTTTAACAACGAGCAGACTTAGAAACGGCGCGTATTTGTTGGGTAATGTATATCTGACAGTTAAGTCGTCTATCTTATCTGTTGAAACATAAGCCAATTCCGGAGTTTTAAATGATGTGTAAATTAGATCATCGGATGTTATCTTTTTTCCGTTATTCCAGTATTGGTTATCCTTTATCTTTATAGTGTAAACCAAGCCGTCTTCAGATATAGTCCACGTATCAGCCAAATCGGGAACAAGGGCTCCGTAAATATCATATTTGAAGATTCCCCTATAAATTAAACTTGATACAGTTCTTTCTATAGTATCGCTGGCCTGAGTAGGAATAAATGATTGCGGCTGTCCCACTACCCCTTCAACATAACTAGGTGTGGGTAAAACCGCTAATATCAAAGATTGAATATAAAAAAAGAAATTTCGTAATATGTTCATTACAGCGTAGATTCTAACAAAAACTATCGGAATTTGCCAAATACAAAGATTTATTGGTAGAATAATCGTGATTTTGGCCCTGTCGTCTAATGGTCAGGACACCAGGTTTTCATCCTGGCAATCGGAGTTCGATTCTCCGCAGGGTCACCAA
>DAOSPG010000048.1:0-2405 GCA_035374605.1 bacterium | reverse complement strand
TTATCAATAATGAAATAAACAGGGCAGTTTTCCAGAAGGAATTTTTGTAACCAGGCACCGAATTCTACATCCAGCCAGGAATTGGAAGAAATATAAGTTAAAATACCGTTAGGATTAAGCAAACGAAGTCCTCTGATATAGAAAAAAGTATAGAGGTCGCTTTTACCGTTTATGCTTAATTCATTTAGGTCTTGGGGAAAATCCTGAGCTGCCATAGTTTTCAGCAGTGCTTTATATTTATTTCTATCTATTTTCCCTAAAGGGTCTTCAATTTCTTCTTGAGGAACATAGGGTGGATTACCGATAATGATATCAAAACCACCTTTTCCGATAAAGATTTCCGGAAAATCTATTTTCCAGACGAAAGGAAGATTATTGTTTTTTATCTGATTTATTTCATAATTAAGAGTATCTATTTGATATTTAAGTTTTTCTTCTTCGTGTTTTTGTTTTCTGGTTATTAAATCAAGTTCTGCTTGGTAATCCGAATTAAAAATATTGGATTGAATTTCTTTAATAGATTCTCCTTTCAACCTGTTTAAAGAGGATTGCAGTTCTCTTATTTTTTTCTCCAGAATTTGAATATAGAGTTCTCTCTGCTTGTACTCAATTTCCTGCAATTTATTAAGAGATTTATTGTAATAATAGTCAGTTTTAAGTTTAATTAAGGCACTAATATTTTTTTGTATCTCAGGAGCTATCAATCCTTCACCTGAAACAGGAAAAAGATAATTTCCCAACATTTGAATGAGCGAATCACCCTGTCTTATTTTAAAATCAAAAGAAGGTAATAATGGTTCTTCACTATTTTTCAAATCATCTTCTGCTTCAATAAGAAGTGTTATCCACAATCTCAATTGAGTAATCCAAACAGCCCATTGTTTTACTTCCACTCCATAAAGGGACTGAAAAATAATGCGTTTTTTGCGTTCAAAAGGAGTATTTGGTGTCTCCTGATGTAAAAATTTATCATATAATAAACATTCAATTTCGTCTAAAATATTTAGCATTCCCACAGCAAAAGCTCCGGAACCGATTGCCGGATCGCAAATTGTGATTTGTTCCAATTTATCTAATATATCCTTAGCTTCTTCGGGAGTAAATTCTCCTGGGGTTTGATCTCCTTCATCACCATATTCTGGAAAAAACAGTTTATACAAGTTATCCAGTTTGAGAGAAGGCAAACAATTTCTCTGTAGATATTTAACTAAGGAGATGCGGCACATAAAATCAACTTCCAAGCGAGGGGTATAAATTGCCCCATATTCTTTGTTAATCAGCTTTTCAAAGATAATCCCCAAAAATTCTGGATTGAGTTCCAATTCTTCATCATAGAGTGTATTTTCTTCCAAAGTGAAATTGTAGCTAAACAGGAATTCTATAAATTTTATAATTGCTTCATTAGTGATATATAAAGCATCCAAATCGTAATCTTGGTGTTTACGAAAAAGGCCTCCATTTAAGTATGGCATATTAACTAAATAGGTTTTATAAGGTTCGGAAATATGAGGAAAGCCAAATTTATTTTTTTTTGAAGGTGCCAAATTCAATGCCTGAAAAAATAAAGGGCAAAGTAAATCCTGATAAATACCATTCTTATGGAGCTCAGGATTATAGGATTTTAGGTAATCCTGAATAAAATTATTATTCCCCAGCCAACCTTTCTTTTGCACGAATCCCAGAAAAATGATTCTAATAATAAAGAGAAGGCCAAAATCACCACTCTGTTGTTCACTAACTTCCTGATTATATAAATGCTTAATACCCTTTTTCAGTTCGTCATATTCATTCTTAAATTCCTGATAGAACAAATCTGAAACTCTTTCCACAGAAAACATCTCTTTTAATTCTGCCAAAGAATCCATTTTATATTTACTAAGTTGAAGCTGATATGTTTTATTGGGTAGATTTTCACTTACATAGAAAGAATGCCTGCGATAATTGCTATAACTTCTTTTTGTCCCTTTATATATAGGGTAGATTAAGCTAAAACGAAAGGAATTATTGGCATCATAGAAAACAAATAACCCGGCTTGGAGATATTCATTTTTTAGGATTTCAATAGCTTTATCAAATTGCTTTTTGCGGGCAGTTCTATCCGTTAAGGGTTTCTTTACTTGTATTAAATAAATCCCACAATGGGTTGCATCTTCAAAATTCAATTTACCTATAGTAGATGTATTTGTAAATAAATTATCATTATACTTTGGCATAAAACTTGTCGTTTCTGAAAATACATTAGAATTAGTATGGAAATAGGAAATCCACTGAGAAGGGGAAAAATTGGAAGGGATAACAAGATTTGATTTTAATTCCATTTTTGATTCTCTATAGCTACAATGATTTGAGGTTCATATACTTTTAAGCTGAACTTAACTTTATTCAGATAATCTTTACCTAATGTC
>DAOSPG010000047.1:0-2445 GCA_035374605.1 bacterium | reverse complement strand
TTGTTTTCACATTTTCTGGTTAAGAAGTTTGCCGATTATGTTTTTGTGACTAATGAACCGGACAGAGAGAAATTTATCAGTAAAAGATTACCTGCAGAGAAAGTTATAGCTATCAGAGGCGGAGTTGATATAGAGATGGCCGAATCTGTTTCTGAGGATAATAATAAAAAATATGACGCTGTTTTTATTGGAAGATTTCATCCAACGAAGGGTGTTTTGGAATTGATTGATGTATGGAGAATTGTATGTAAGAAAAAACCTAATGCCAAACTGGCTTTAATAGGAGTTGGTGAGTTGGAGCAGGAAATGAGGAGTAAAGTAAAACAATTTGAACTTGATGAAAAAATAAGTTTTTTAGGTTTTTTAGATGGGGTAGAGAAATATAAGGTTTTTAGTAAAAGTAAAATTGCACTTTATCCTGCAGTTTTAGATCACTGGTCTATGGCTCCGGTTGAAGCCATGGCCATGGGACTTCCTTTAGTTACCTTCGATGTTGAAACTTTAAGGTACCTTAATCCTAAAGGAATGATTAGAATTCAGTGTTACGATCTTGAGAAGTACGCTAATGGAATTTTAGATTTATTAGAAAATGAAAATCTTTATAAGGAAAAGAAAAAAGAGGCGCTTTATTGGGCTAGGAAATGGGATTGGAGAGTCCGATCAAAGGAGGTTTATAATATTTTAGCAAAAGGAAATTAAAAATGAACAAAAAAGAAATAATACTTATAACTGGTTGTGGCGGGATGCTGGGTTCGGATTTATACCCCGTTTTTAAAAGTAAGTATAAAAATGTTGTTGCAACAGATATAGATTTAAATGAGAAGTGGTTGAAATATCTTGATGTTAGAGACATAAAAGCATGTGAAGAAATATTTAAGGAGATAAAACCTACTGTCGTTATTCATCTAGCCGCTCTTACAGATGTAGAGTATTGCGAAATGAATCCTGAGGAGGCTTGGAAAACAAATGCTTTGGGGACAGAGAATATTGCGCTTTTATCGAAGAAGTACGATTCTACGATGGCATATATTGGTACTGCAGGGATATTTGATGGGAAAAAAGATTCCTATACTGATTTTGATATTCCAAACCCTTTAAGTTGTTACGCAAAGGCTAAATATGCAGGTGAATTATTCGTTCAGCAATATTTAACTAAATATTTTATCTTTAGGGCCGGGTGGATGATGGGCGGTGGTCCAAAGAAGGATAAGAAATTTATTAGTAAAATATTCAATCAGATAAAACAGGGTAAAAAGGAGCTATTTGTTGTTGATGATAAATTTGGAGTTCCCACTTACACATTGGATTTTTCTAAAGCCATCTCAAAAGTTTTAGAAACCGATTATTATGGTTTATATAATCAGGCATGTTTAGGAAGTTCGTCCAGATATGACATTGCCGTTGAATTTGTTAGATTATTGGGTTTGTCCAATAAAGTGAAGGTGAGGAAAGTTTCTTCTGAATATTTTTCAAATGAATATTTTGCCCCACGTCCTAATTCAGAGCAACTCGTTAATCTTAAACTAATTTCAAGAGGTATTAATTATATGAGGGATTGGAAGGTGTGTTTAAGAGAATATTCGAAGGTTTTTAAGGAAGATATTTTAAACGATAGAAATAAATACATTTAAGAACATTAAAAGAAAGAAGAGATGGTTCAAAACTATCTTCAATAGAAATTTATTATCTTATGGTTAAGTGCAGGAAATCACGAATTTAGCGTCTTTGTGCTAAAATAGTCAAAAACATGGAAAAAATAAATAAGAAGCTTATCTCCATAGTATCTCCCGCCTACAACGAAGCAGAAAATATACCTTTGATTGTTGAAGAAGTTAAAAGGGTGATGGTTGGGTTAAAAGAAAAATATGATTTTGAATATATTCTTGTTAATGACGGAAGTACAGATGACACCTGGGAAGCTATTTTGAAGGAGGCGAAAAAAGATCCTAGAATAAAGGGAATTTGTTTTTCAAGAAATTTCGGGCATCAGATGGCTTTAACTGCAGGATTGGATCATGCAAAAGGGGACGCGGTTATTTATTGTGATTCTGATTTACAGCATCCCCCGAATATTTTTCCGAAGTTAATAAAGGAGTGGGAGAGGGGTTTTGATGTTGTTCATACGAGAAGAGTAAAAACTGAAGGAGAGTCTTTTTTTAAAAGATTAATGTCTAATCTTTTCTATAAAGTGGTGAATAGATTTTCAAATGTGAGAATAGAGGAGGGAATGGCTGATTTTAAATTGCTGGATAAAAAAGTGTTGAGTAAGCTTTCATATATGAGGGAGCACGATAGATTTTTGAGAGGAATGATACCGTGGTTAGGTTTTAAGTCTTCGATTGTGGAGTATAACGCAAACAAAAGGATTCACGGAACTTCTTGGTATTCGTTTAGAAGGAATTTGCATTTTGCCAAGTCAGGGATTTTAGCATTTTCGGTTAAACC
>DAOSPG010000046.1:0-2529 GCA_035374605.1 bacterium | reverse complement strand
GCAAGAGGAGCCAATGTATTGGCTAACATTGAAAAAAGAGACAAATACGCGAAAATTTTATTAGCGTGGGACTTTATTTTCCTTAAAATTTTCATAGGAGATTCATAAAAAATCCGCAGGACAAGTGCGGAATCTATATAACCTTTATTAAATTATTTACTTTTATTTTTTTATGCACGATAAAAAAATCGGCAGGCATGAGAAATGCTGGCATATTTTTACAACTTTTCGTAGTAAATGTCAAACATTCACTCTGCCTAAACTACTGTAATAAATACTATAAGAAAATATTCAAAATATGAAGCAACGAACTTTGCACAAATATTTTTTAAAAAAATATAAATTTTATCTACTGCAACAAACGACTTTTTCTTTCTATTTTCAACATTTTCTTTCAAAAAGTTTGACACGCAACTTAACATATGGTAAAAATACATCCGTTTGGATGAAGTCCCCAAGAATTTCGGGGGATTTTTTAGTTTAGAGGCCTTTAATACCTATAGGATAAAACCCACTTAACATTTAGTAAGTTTTTATCGGGGTTTTGTTCTTGGTGTTAAAAACCTTTAAGAAAAAATTATATGGATCAAAAAGAAAAAAATAACAAACTATTAATGACACCGGAAGGTCTTCAAAAGGTCAGAGATGAACTTAGAGACCTTATAGAAAACAAAAGACCGGAAGTGGCAAAAAGAATTCAAGATGCCCGTGAAGCGGGAGACATCTCGGAAAATTCTGAATATGATGCCGCAAAACAAGAACAATCCTATGTTGAAGGGAGAATTGCCGAATTGGAAGAAATAATTAAAAAAGCAAGAGTTTCGGAAGTAAAATCAAACGATAGAGTTGGAATCGGATGCAAAGTAACTGTTCACATGGAAAGTTCTGAAGAAACATTTTACATCGTCGGAGGTCCCGAAGCTGATCCTTTTTCAAAAAAAATCTCAGACGATTCTCCTATTGGTTCGGCTCTTCTTGGAAAAAGAGTCGGGGACAAAGTGGAAATTGAAGCCCCTTTAGGAAAACTCGTTTACACCATTTTAAAGATTGAATACTAAAGCCATAATGTGATTAAATTTAAACAATGGCAACTCTCAAAGAGTACAGAGATATAAGAATAGGAAAATTAAACCGATTAAAAGATTTGGGAGTTAATCCTTATCCCCCAAACTCCAATAGAACTCATCTAAACATTGAGATTATAAACAACTTCTCCGATCTTGAAGGAAAAACTGTTACGGTAGTCGGAAGGATTACATCAATAAGATCTCATAATATTTTATGCTTTATTGATATAAAAGACGCATCAGCAAAAATCCAGCTTTATTTAAAAAAAGATAACTTCAAAGAACAGGATTATAAAAAAGGAGAATTAAAATTTGAAGACATTGAACTTTTAGATACAGGGGACTTCGTTGAAGGAACGGGAAAAGCGGTAAAAACAAAAACAGGAGAAATCTCCGTAGAAGTAGAAAAAATAAGAATACTTTCAAAATCTTTAAGACCTCTACCTAACACATGGGAAGGATTTAAAGATATCGAGGAAAGATACAGAAAAAGATATCTTGATTTTTTAATAAACGAAGATGCAAAAAAAACAATTGACGCCAGATGGAAAATCACAAAAGAAATAAGAAAATTTTTATGGGAAAAAGGATTTGAGGAAGTTGAAACTCCGATCCTTCAACCACTGTACGGAGGAACAAACGCAAGACCCTTCACTACTCACTTTAATGCTCTTGACTGCGACTTCTATCTAAGAGTCGCCCCCGAACTTTATCTAAAAAGACTAATCGTCGGGGGATATGAAAAAGTTTTTGAAATTGCAAAAAATTTCAGAAACGAAGGAATAGATCACGCGCATTTTCCGGAATTCACAATGCTTGAGTGGTATGAAGCTTATGCCGATTACAACAGAGTTATGGATTTAGCGGAAGAGATGATGAAATATTTAGTAAAAGAACTTACCGGGGGAACAAAGATAAAAGTCAAAGGTCAGGAAATAGACATAGGAAAAAAATGGGAAAGAATACCGATAGAAGATTTAGTTAAAGAAAAGCTCGGGATAGATTGGGAAAATATTTCTGATGAAGAAGCAAAAAAAATAGGCGAAAAATATGATGTGAAAACAAGAGGTTTATGGGACAAAAATAAACTTTTATTTAATGTGTACGACAAGGAAATTACACCTCAGCTGATCAATCCCACATGGGTTATAGACTATCCGATATCGGTAAGCCCTTTAGCAAAATCCCACAGAAGCAAGCCGGGAAGAACTGAGAGATTTGAAGGGTACATCGGAGGAATTGAAATATTTGACGGATGGAGCGAAATAGTATCGGGGCTGGAGCAAAGAGAAAGATTTGAAACAGAGCAAAAAAATATGAAGGAAGGAGACACGGAAGCAATGCCTCTTGACGAAGATTTTATTGAAGCACTTGAATACGGATGTCCCCCCTTAGGAGGAATGGGATTCGGAATAGACAGATTAGTAATGTTTTTAACCGACACGTGGGCAATAAAAGATGT
>DAOSPG010000045.1:0-2718 GCA_035374605.1 bacterium | reverse complement strand
GGACAATTTGTCGTTTCAACTCCGTTGCCGAACGGGTCTTACACTGTGGAAGTGAGTTCTTCTAACAAAACCGATCTAACTTTTGCTATAATCCCTGTTGAGGTTAAAGGTGAAATAATACCCACCTTGGATGTGGTAGGAAAATAAAATGGCTGCCCAAAATATAGTATCTACAACTCAAGATCATTTAGACATTTATGATATAAAAGACAACTTTACCATTCTAAAAAATGGTACAGTTTGCGCTGTAATTCAAACAAACGCCGTAAACTTTGACCTTCTATCAGAAATAGAACAAGATGCTACTATAGCAGCATTTTCAATGCTTTTGAATTCAATAACTTTTCCTATGCAAGTAGTTATAAGATCCAGAAAGTTAGATATTTCAAAATACATTGAAAAAGTTAGGAAAGTAGAATCTAAAATTATTGATCCTTTATTAAAACACCAAGCTGAATCGTATAGAAAATTTGTGCAGGAGGTTATAAAAGTTAATGAGGTTTTAGACAAGAGATTTTATGTTGTTATTCCGACAGACTCACCTGTTTCTCCTTTTCAGAAAGGTAGCTCTCCTTTTGATTGGTTAATAAAATTATCAGGAGTTCAAAATAAAAGAGTGGATATAAATTTAGAAAAAGTTTTGCAGGATGGAAAGATAGAATTGGCTCCTAAGGTGGATCACGTGATAAGAGAATTCGGAAGAATTGGTATTAAATGTAAACAACTCAATACGCAGGAATTAGTTGAATTATATTTTGATATATACAACCCAAGTAATATTTATGGTCAAAGGGTAAGAACAAACATAGACGATTATAAAACTGCAGTTGTTAATCCTGCCATTATTGAGGAGTAATTTGATATGGCACTAAACATATTTGATTTATTTAAAAAAAGTTCGAAGGTAAAAAACGATAAAAGCACCACTGAAACTCCGGGCGAAAAAAGTCCGCCCGAAATATTAGCCGAAGGCATGGTTAATGTCAGAGACATTATAGCTCCTTCTGCTATAGAAGTTGATTTTAACGATATAAAAATTGGAGATATGTATTACAGAACATTTTTTGTTTCGGGTTATCCCAGATTTGTCGGTGCAAACTGGCTTTCACCGGTGATTAATTTTGATCATACCCTTCTTATATCTATGTTTTATTATCCGGTTAAATCAAAGGTAATTTTGGATGATTTGAGAAGGAAAATAACGGAGTTGGAAGCTACAACTATGTCAAACAGAGAGAAAGGAAAAATAACCGATCCTGTGGTTGAAGCGGCTTTAGAGGATGCAAATGCGTTGCAAGAACAGTTGGTAAAGGGTGTAGAGAAATATTTTCAATTTTCTTTTTATATAACTATTCCCGCGTATGATCTTGAAGAATTAAATAATGTCAGTTCCAAATTAGAATCTTTGTTGGCGTCTCTTTTATTGATTTCTAAAACAGCTGCTCTTCAAATGGAGGATGCTTTCAGATCTTCTATTCCAACAGGTATTGACAGATTAATGATTACCAGAAATATGGATACTACTAGTTTGGCAACTACATTTCCGTTTACGTCTTCTGATCTTACGATGGAGGAGGGGATAATGTATGGAATAAATAAGCACAACGGTTCTTTAGTTATTTTTGATAGATTCTCAATGGAAAATGCTAACTCTGTAGTTTTTGCTAAATCGGGTGCAGGAAAATCTTATTTTGTTAAATTAGAAGCTCTCAGACATTTAGTTTTTGGTGTTCAGGTTTTGATAATAGATCCTGAGGAAGAATACAGAAATTTGTGCGATGTCGTTGGAGGGAATTATATTAGTTTTTCCGCTAATTCCAAACAAAAGATAAATCCTTTTGATCTTTCGGGTATTATAACCGAAGGTGAGAATGAATTAGGGCAAAAGCTGATTTCATTAAACACTCTTTTGAAATTAATGATTGGTCAATTGAACTCCACCGAAGAAGCCATATTAGATAGAGCACTGATAGAGACTTATAGAATGAAGGGAATCACCACTGACCCGGAGACACAAGCCACAAAAGAACCTCCCGTGATGGAAGATTTGTATAAAGTTCTTCTTGGAGGAAGCGAACCGGAATCAAGAAGTATGGCAGACAGACTGGAAAAATTTATCAAGGGGTCAATGGCAGGAATATTTGATTCCCAGTCAAATATAAACTTGGAAAGTAGTATGACGGTGTTTTCTACTAAAAATTTAGAGGAATCTTTAAGACCCATCGCTTTTTACATGATTTTGGATTTTGTTTGGACCACCATAAGAAGGGAATTGAGAAAAAGAATTTTAATAGTAGAAGAAGCATGGTATCTAATGCAAAATAATGATAGCGCCAGATTTATATATGGTATAGCAAAAAGGGCAAGAAAATATTATTTAGGTTTGACTACAATCTCTCAAGATGTGGATGATTTTTTAACTTCTGAGTACGGAAAAGCTGTTGTTACAAACTCTTCTATACAAATGTTATTTAAACAGCACCCCGCGGCAATTGATAAAGTAGTTGATACCTTTTATTTGTCTGAAGGAGAAAAAAGATTTCTACTTTCTGCCGGTGTGGGAGAGGGTTTGTTTTTTGCCGGTGCAAATCACGTTGCCATCAGGGTTGTAGCATCCGAATCCGAACACGATCTTATTACAACAAATCCGGAGGAAATATTAAAGCTTAGAGAAGAGAGGAGAAAACAAGAAAATAAAGAAGGCGTTCAAATCGATCT
>DAOSPG010000044.1:0-2894 GCA_035374605.1 bacterium | reverse complement strand
GCCATCTCCCCATTCCCATGACCATTTTGATATAACATTGCAAAAGAGGCATCTCCACTGTCAACTAATTTTTTCATTTCTTTAACCGGAGCTAAATATGTACCTCCATCTTCCACTAATTTAAAATTACTCCCAGCTTGTGAATTCAGCTCACTATTATATCCGGCTGCAATATTGCAATACGGACAGCTCGGGTCGGAAATTTCTAAAAATATCACTTTCCTTGAGTCATCTCCAAACTTGATTGCCGCATTGTTAAAGGCCGATTTTACATCATCAATTCCAACCGCAGTTTCCTGAGTACTTTGCTGTGTTACCGTATCTTCTCCCATTACATCCGAACTTGAATCTTTTACTCCGGGAAAAATAAATCCCAAATAAAATCCTACCGCTACTAAAGCAATTATTACTAATATTTGGTTAAAATTTGATTTTTTATTCATAGATTCTCCTAAAATAAATGTGCAGAAATATTACCCTATTTTCTTTCTACTATCAACAGAAAAACTATTCAATAAATTCGCGAACCATGTAAGTTTTTCTTCCCGAAGATTCAAAATATGTACGCATCAGCAACTCTCCCAGCATACCAAACATAATAGATTGAATTCCAACGATTATCAAAAGAACTGATAAAGTAAGCAGAGGCCTGCTTCCTATACTTTGTCCCATTATTTTCAAAACTATTAAATATATTGCAAGAACGCCACCCAAACCGGACAAAATAATACCCGTAAAACCGAATAATCTCCCGGGCATGGCTTTAAAGGGTTTTTTAGCAAAATACAACATAAAATAAAGAGTTGCTAAATCCAAAACAACCTTAATGGTTCTTTTCTGTCCTTTATAATTAGATTCTCCGTACTCTCTATCCTTAAAACCCACGTCAAATTCAATCATATTTTTAGTATAAACACTCACATAATCAGGAATAAATCTATGCATATCTCCATACAACTTCAGATTTTTTGCGATATCTTTTCTAAAACCTTTCATTCCCGAACCTCTATCTTTCATATAAACTTTGGAAATTTTTCCTATGATCCAATTTGCTAAATCACTTTGTTTAGCGCGATTACTTTTTCCACCACCCCATCTCTGAACTCTATTCGTATTTACAAAATCATACCCCTCATCTAAAAGATCAATTACTTTATTTATACTTTCCAAGGGAATCTCAAGATCAGCAGAAACAGTTATAATGTAGTCTCCCCGGGCAACATCAAAACCAGCCATGTACGCACAACTTTGCCCAAAGTTTCCCATCAAATTTATTCCTTTTATCTCTTCATGAGAAGAAGCATATTTTTTTATTACTTCCCAACTTCCATCTTTACTGCCATCATTAACAACTATAATTTCAAACGAATATTTATGTTTATTAATTAAATCCAATAAACCATCAAGGGTTTTTCCAATATTCCCCTCTTCGTTGTAGCAGGGAATTACTATTGAAACAAGTTTATTTTTTTCCATATTTTCTCCTTAAACCAATCTACTTCCTTTTTCAAACCTTCTTCCGGTGTCGTAATCGGATTATACCCCAAAATTCTTCGGGCTTTATTAATAGTGGCTCTGGTTTCAAGTTGATCTCCCGGTCGCGGAGGCCTTATATCATAAATGGCTTTTTTTCCAAGATAATCTTCAATAATTTTCAAACCCTCTCCTACTGTTATAGCCGAGTCAAACCCTAAATTAAATATCTCCCCGATACACTTCTCATAATTATTTAAAATTGATACAAAACCATCTACGATATCCCCAACATAAGTAAAACTCCTCAAATGTTTCTCACTCCCCTCATAAAATGGAAAAGGTCTGTTATTCAAAATGGAATCTATTACTTTCGGGTACAACTTATCGGGTCTTTCTCTTTCACCATAAATTGAAAAAAGACGGGTAGAGCAAGCCGGAAATCCCGTATCTCTTTGATAAGCAAGAATCAATTGCTCGGCTGCGAGTTTAGTGACACCATAATGAGAAGTTGGTTTGGGAGGAGTGTTTTCATCATCGGTAGCATTTATTCCATAAACAGAGGAAGTTGAAATATTTACAAAAATTTTAAAATCCGGCAGATCTTTCACAGCCTGATATAAATTTTCTGTAGCCACAACGTTATTTTTCAAAAAAACAGAAAAAGGCGTTGCAGCGGATATTCCCGGTTGAGCCGCAAAATGAAAAACAGCCTCAATTCCATCTACAGCAGATGTTAAATCATCCTCTGATATGTCAAGTTCGTGAATCTTCACCCCTTTGTTGGCAAGATCCTGCGCGTTTAATCTTTTTAACTCTACAGAGTAATAAGGGCTAAAATTATCAATCCCTATAACTTCGTGTCCTAAATCAACTAATCTTTCCGAAAGATGCGACCCTATAAACCCGGCGGCGCCGGTAACAAGTATTTTCATATACAAATATTATACATTTTTAATTTTTACGAACCGAAAAATTATTTTTTCTTTCTCTCGCTAATGTTAGGCTCTCCTCCATATTCAGGAATATACAACTCATTAAGTTTTTTTCTTTTTAGGAGCCAGTTAAGAACATTAGAAACCGTAACTCCTATTTTCAATCCCGTAAAAGAACCGGGCCCCAACTTTGGAATAAATTCCGACACATCTTTCAGTTTCAGATCATTCCTTTCCAAAATCTTTTTTATTGATCCCACAACATCCACATCACCCTCAATAACATCTAATTCTTTTTGCTTGTGGTTCAAAACATTTACTAAAGCCACTTTTTTTCTATCTCTCTGCGAGGAATCAATGTAGATTTTTAATTGTGATTTTTCTTGTTTTTTCATCTATATAATCAAAATAAATTTTTACTGTATTTGTCGGAAGTAATTTTTCAACAATTTCCGGCCATTCTATTATCGTTATTGATTTTTTATC
>DAOSPG010000043.1:0-2905 GCA_035374605.1 bacterium | reverse complement strand
CCGAAAGCCAAACATTAAAAACTTAAAATAATTCTTCTGGCAGGGATGGCGGGAGTTGAACCCACGTGCTAATGCATTTTCACACAATTTCTACAAGTTTATTCGAATATTAACTTAAGAAAGCAGGTATCCGAAAACCGGTAAAACTTTCCGCAAGCTTAATTTCTTTGAGTTTCTTACTCTCGGCGATTTGAAACAGCTAATTCCAAACAACCTCATCTAGGTTTTATTAGACTAAGACGGAAACTTTCCTAGAAAAATTCCCGATGTCTGTCTTTAAAACTTAACTTATGTTAAGCAAAGACGGTAGCCATTGCTGGCTTAAATGCTTCTTTGGCATTTATATTTTCGCCAAACTTAAGGCTTTGACAAACCTACTTGCGATTGTGCAAAATACGCATTAGTCAAATCCAATGCATCCCCTTGTTAAAGTGCTTTAGTACTTGTAACGAGAATAGCGGGATTATACAACGTAAATGATAATAATTCAAGTACTGCCCGTAAAAACTTCATTTATTCTACATCACACAATAGTTTTGTACACTAGCCACCATTATAAAGATAACGATCTTCTAAATTCCTTTTCTTCAATTTCCATATCTTTTCTAATTTGCCTTTCCTTTGCCATCTGTTTTTTCTCAAACTCTTTCCTACCTTTTACTACAGCAAACTCAAGTTTTATTCTATTATTAGAAAGTATTAAAGCCAGTGGAACAGCGGTTCTACCTTTTTCCGATAATTGCCTATTTATATCTGCAATTTCATTTTTCCTCAACAAAAGTTTTCTATCTCTTTTCTCATCCTGCAACGAAATATCTTTTGACTGTTTGGAATATTTACCGATTTTTAAATTAAGAACATAAACCTCACCTTCAACTACCTTTATGTAAGAACTTTCAAAATCAACTTTTCCTTCTTTTATAGCCTTTACTTCGTAGCCGCTTAAAACAATACCCGCAGTATATCTGCTTATTACAGAGTGATTAAACAAGGCTTTTCTATTTTTAGCCAATAATTTTCCTTTTGTCATATCAATAAAAACATTTTATCATTAATCAACTGCACGACTTAAAAATATCAATAAATGCTACAGCCACTACCAATTTTTTTGCTATAATTAACAAGAAGATATGAAAAAAATTTCTAAACTTTTTATTGTTATTTTTTTAATTTTTCTTACCGGTCAAACAGTTAAAGTTTCAGCCGAAAGAGTTGAAAAAACAGATCCGATAGAGAGGTTATCAACTAAACTGCTTGACGAAAATTGTCCTGAACCCGGAGACCCTAATCTGTTTTCAGTATGCGGCAGCGTAAGACAGGCTCTTCCTCAACAGGAGGTTTTATTAGACGGGACAACAATACCCAATGTGGCTCAACTACCTGTAAAAGGAGTATCTGTTTACCTCTACGAATGCGATAATACGTCAAGAACATGCAAAAGAGACGGGCTTTTGGTACACCCCTTTTCATCAACGTCAACAAATGAAGACGGAATGTTCCACCTGGTGGGAAGGAAACTTGAAAATAATTGGCTTTACAAGTACAAAAATCAATACGAGTACAAAGACACCCCCGTTGATGAAACAGATGAAGAAGTAAATATCACTAACCAATCAAAGAAAAGGTACTTAGTATTCAAGTGCGGAGATTACTTTCAGGGAATTCACATAATACCCTCTTATACTAACCTGACTAATATCATCCACGAGGTAAATTGTCCTAAGGAATATATTATGGGAGAGGGAGAAAATTTCACTTACGTACCCCCTCTTATTCAATTTGATTTCATCGGGGGAGTGAAGTTGGCAAATCAAATGGGAATAGAGCAAGACGGTTATTATCCCGAGCAAACAGCAGAGCACATAGATAATGGAAGCGGAATTTACGAGGGAGTTAAAACAGCAGTTCAAGCTTATTATGAAAAGTACGCAAATGAAAAAAGCCAAAGTGTTCCAATAATTCTGGAGGGGGGAGACCCGAGATTTACTGCTCCTTATGAAGGTACCCCAAAGTACGAAGCTATGGACAAGGTACTTACTTTACTCAGTCTTAAAGACCTTTCATCTTTTGTACCTACAATGGGAGCGTATTGGTCAAAAGACTGCCTTATAAAATATGCCAATACCGACTGGGATGAGCTCTGTGCTCAAGGTAATGAAGATTATGAAAAAAGATTATATACAGACGAGAGTCTTGTAACTGCTCATTTACTGCCAAACATACCACCAAGTTATTCCATTTTATACTACAGACCTCTTGAAATAAGAAACGAAATCTCAGCATATTACCAGGATTATGACGATATAGCCAAGTACATGGGTATGATGTTTTCAAATTGTGTGGGGGAAGTATACAAAAGAAAATGGGGGCAAACACCCGATCCGGATAAAAAACCAACTTATCCTGATTGCGAGGATCTAAAAAAGTGCAATGAAGCTTTAAATCCGAATGGAATTATAAACAGCTTAACAACCAACGGCCCTGCTCAAGCATTAATGGATCCGTATGCATTAAAAACATTAGAATACGAGATGATACCTGAAATTCCGGTGTGTATGATAGAGGGAGAGGAGAAACCGGTTTTATTAAGCCAAATTCAAAGACCCGACCAGTATATATGTGAAGAATATGATGAAAACACGGAAAAAGGCATGCGCTTATGCGATAACGGAGCTTATTGGAACAATTACTACTTAACAAACTTAGGAAATAATAATAATACATTAAAATGGGGTTTAGCAGGAGAAAACGACGATGACTCTTATCCATGGAATTTAGAGGGAGACGGATCAGAATTAAATGATCTTGCATTTCAAATAGAAAAAGAGGGAGAGGGTGTTCCACAAGCTGAGGGAGTAGCAGCCACCGCGGGTAGCGGGGATAGAGCCGGAAATAATTCAATTAA
>DAOSPG010000042.1:0-3047 GCA_035374605.1 bacterium | reverse complement strand
TGACCGCCATTAAACATGGTCTACTGGATCTTCTGATCTAGTCAATCTTCCGGCCGTTTAAATAAGGCCACCACTGACCCATGAAAATGGCTATCTAGCAATTTCTTTAACTCTAGCTCTAGGTGGTTAGTCACATAACGGATGAAATAAACTAAATTAATTCTTACTTTTGGCATGAACATTAGATATATGGGCTTGGACATTTTCTAAAACTCAGCAAAAATTCTCTTCTCGGAAGAAACTATTCTGACCTTCCCGCCATATGGAAGACATATCTGAGGGTCAGTATGCCCAAAATCTATATTTTGAATAACTGGAACAGTAGGATTGTATTTTCTTATAATTGCTAAAGTTGTATCTCGTTGTTCTTTTTTATATTTCGCCTTTTCTTCTGATGATTTTTGTTTATCAAATTCCCAGGCTTTTGGTCGACCAACAAGGACGCCTCTCACCTTTTTAAGAATGCCCCGCTCTCCAAGCGCTCGGTAAACTCTTGCTACATAATCGCTTGATGGGATTTCTTCAGAGGTCTCGGTAAAAAGAACTATATTTTCAAATTCATCAAGCGTGGGTATTGATACTCCGTGTCTGAGCAATTCATCAATTGACTCCAAGCATCCACCCCAGGTGACCCCTTCTGTATCATTATCGCCATTCCAATACCACCCCTCATTTTTTTCATATATCCGCGCTTGATTCAACATGGAAACATTATCCCAGGGCAATCCAATATCGTTGTAAATATTGCTTGGTCTTAGCTCAAATTCGCCACTATTAAATAGCGCATATCTCAAATATTTAACAGTATATTCATCCATTCTTTTTTGCATACCAAATTGAGTAAACAGAGAGGCTCCATAAAAAGATGGAATCCCGTTTAACCAAAGAAAATTTGCAAAATGTGTATTATCACTAAAACCAAAAAATGGTTTTGGATTATTTATGAATGGCTCTGGAGGTAGATCCTTAATGTATGTTATTTGATCGTCTCCCCCAATTGAGGCAATTACTGCTTTTATGTCACTTCGATTAAAACTGTCAATCAAATCTTTTGATCTTTCTTCCGCGGAAGCTCCTATCTTTGATGTGGCAGAAAACTCTACAGGCTCTAAGCCGAAAACGTCTCGGACCCTCTGAAGGGCTAGATTATATAAATGAGGCCATTTTCCTGGAGCGGCAAAAGAAGGCGAGACAATCGCCACCTTATCACCAATATGTAATTTAGTTAAATTTCGAAAGTTCATACACTTATTTTAACTTAGATACAATAATTTAAGTACGCCAGCTAACTCTAATCTTTACTATACCGCTGGCACACTTTATCATTGTATGGTTTTTGTCCATAAAAGTAATAAAAAACTTTTATATAATCTTAACAAAAATAACCATATTCTGCTAGGATTATTTTGACGGGTCTTGGAGCATAATTGGAATTTTTTTAGAAGAAAAAACCGCTGGGCGAACCATATAGCTAGGTTAAAAAATCGTTTTTAGTCTCACTAGTCCTCTTTTGAACAAGTGATTGCTCCTGCATTAGGGGCTAAATATCAAGGTTTAGAACCAACAAAAATGCCAATAAATAAAACACGAACAGAGGCTTCAACCCCTGTTCGTACATGTTGGCTCCCGCAATGGGACAATTTCAAGTTATTAAAAGGCGGGCTCAATTCAATGTCCCGAAATAATGATAAAGCAAATACAGGAACTATTGAAAATCGTTTGAGTTTTATTTGCCCCACCATTCAACTCACTATTTCTCAGATGGACGGAAGGCGAAAGTGAATTTTTCCGAAAAGTAAGATGTAACTCCTGTACATCAAGATTAAATATGTTTTGGGTTAATTCTAACACTGTTTACATCTGACAGTCTACAAGATAGAATATATAAAACAATATGGAAAAAACAGAAATCATTCTTATTTCTCAAAGATGCTGTACTCAACCTTTTGTAGTTGTTGGCTCTATAATTGAAAGAAATAAAAAATTCCTTTTAGTTCAGGAGGGTGGAAAATGGAACCAACCAATAGGTTGGCTTGAACTTAGAGAAGACATTATTGATGGAGCAAAAAGAGAAACAGAAGAAGAAACTGGTCTCAAAGTAAAAATTACAGGTTTTCTTGGTGTGTATTCCTTAATTAAAGATAAAGAGGGCAAGGTTCTCCACGCAATAAAATTTATTTTTACTGCAAAACCGTGTGGGGAGAAAAAGAATTTTACAACAAAGCTAAAAACTAGGTGGTTCTCTTATAATGAGATTCAAGAAATGAAAAACAAAAATCAACTCTGGGATCCTGATTTGCCAGTTATTATTGATAATTATTTGAAGGATAAAATATATCCAATAGAAATTACTTCAAATTTTAAAATTGTCTCAGAGTAAGAACAATTGAAATATAAATTAGAGATATTTTCTTCTTTTTTGGTGGCTTCTCAGATTACATATTTACGGAATTAATTAATATATATCCGGCAATTAGAATTAGTAAAGAAAAATTAGAAAAATTATTAAAACCAGTTTATAAAGTTTTAAAGAATATTCAGTTATCAGATGACAAAATACAGGAAATAACAGAAGAGTTGAAAAAATCAAATGAAGCAAAAAATGCATTTCATAAAAAGTCTTTAGTAAATCTCAGAAATGAATATGACAAAATTGAAGCTAGAATAAACAATGCTTTTGACCTAGTGGCCGATGGCAGTATTACTAAGGATATGTTTAATAAAAAATTAAAAGAGTATAAGGAAAAACAAGCAGAATTGAATGAAGAAATGCAACGATACACCAATGCCGATGAAAACTATTACATAACAGCAAATACGGTGCTAAATCTGGCTAAAAAGCTTATGAAATCTTTCAAAGTTCTGAAGTAGAAGAAAAAAGGCAACTTCTCAATTTCTTATTTCAGAACCTGCAGTTAAAGGGTGAAAAGCTAATGTTTAAAATGAAAACACCGTTTGATACGGTGCTTCAATCCTCAAAGTGTTCTACAGTGCTCCCGGGGTGGGATTCGAACCCACGACCAATTGGTTAACAGCCAACTGCGCTA
>DAOSPG010000041.1:0-3171 GCA_035374605.1 bacterium | reverse complement strand
GACTCAATGAAGCCTTTATCATTGACGATGCCAGGCGTAAGGAGATACTTGACAACTGCAAAGACGAAGCCGAACGCCGCCGAACCGAAGCCATCATCAAACCCATCCTGCGCGGGCGTGACATCAAACGGTACTACTACGAGTGGGCGGGACTGTGGGTGGTAGGAACCTTCCCGGCATTGAAGTTAAATATTGAAGATTACCCAGCATTAAAAAAGTATCTCCTTGACAATTTTGACATTAGACAATTGGAGCAATCAGGTAAAAAATATCCTGAGTTAGGATTTGATGCACGCAAAAAGACTGGCAATAAATGGTTTGAAACACAAGACCAAATTGCCTACTACTCCGAGTTTGAGAAGGAGAAGGTGGTGTGGCCTAGTATTGGTGAAACGTATTATTGTTTTGTTGACGGAAATTATATAGTGCTTGACACAAATTACTTTACAACATCCTTAAAAAAATGGCAATTTGGCATTTTAAATTCAAAACTAATTATACCATATATCAATAGTTTAGATACTTTAGTAGGTACTATTGCTTATCGTCATTATAAATATAATTTTGAAAAAATTCCTGTTCCTGAAATCGCCCCCGCCACCGAGCCTATCGTTCATCAAATAGAATCTCTGGTTGATAAAATCCTTTCTGCGAAAAAGGAAAATCCGCAGGCAGATACAAGCAACTTAGAAAAGGAAATTGATAGAATGGTATATAAATTATATGATTTAACGGAAGAAGAAATAAAGATTGTGGAAGGAGTTAGTAATGAGAAATAATGACAATTTGTGGGATATAAGTAATAGGCCGTCTACAAAAACGAAACTGGAAATATTAGAAAAAGTCTTTAATATATGGCTTACTATTTGGAATAAGCAAGATTGGGCTCAAAATGAATGGTATATTGTAGACTTATTCGCTGGAAGAGGTGAATATATTGATAATGGAAACAAAAAAGATGGTTCTTCTATTATTTTCCTTAGAAAAATTGTTAATAGAAGGAATAGCCTTAGAAACAATCTGAAAATCAAATTATTCCTGGTGGAAAAGGATAAAACGAACTTTAAACATCTAAGGGAATCGTTAAATAAATTTAAAGAGGATAACTGTATAGAAAACATTGAGATATGTTTTTTCAATATAGACTGCAATGATGCTATAGCTGATATCGTAAAATCAATCAATAACACTAATAAACACCCACTTTTTATTTTTATAGATCCAACAGGATTGCAGATAAAAAAAACTACTATGCAGGAGATAGTAAAGTTACAAAATCCCAAAGATATTTTGTTTAATTATATTTTAGAAGGAGTAACAAGAACCAGTGGAATAGCAAGGAAAAAGGATCGCGGCGAAGAACTGAATAAAAAGGAATCAAAGACTGTAGAAACATTAAAAGAATTTATAGGAGATGATGTTGATATTATAAAAGCAAATCGTAAAAAATTACTAGAAGACTATGTCGAAGTATTTACCGCTCAAGGTTTAAATGTTGTTGGTTACGATGTTAAATATCCTGACAGAAATGATATTTTATACTACCTATTGTTTGCTGTTAAAAATAAGAGAGTAGCAGACATAGTGAAAGATGTATACGCTAAACAAAAAGAAAAAGAATTGGGACTAACTTTATTTGGGGGGAAGGAGTTCTATATAAACTCAATTCTTACAATAGATTCAAAAAACACTGCTGTTAGTACGATCAATAGGAAGTCTTTATTATATAAGACAAAAGTTGAATATGGAGATTGGACTATTAATCATATAACTGGCTGTATGCATGGTTGCAAATTTCCATGCTATGCAATGATTATGGCAAAAAAATTCGGGTGGTTTAAAAATTATGAAGATTGGAGAAAGCCCAAAATTGTTTCAAACGCATTAGAATTATTAGAAAAAGAAATACCGAAATATAAATCTCAAATTGATTTTGTCCATCTTTGTTTTATGTCAGATCCATTTATGTATGATTTTGAAAATAAAGAATTAGTACCCGAAATTAAAGAACTAACACTTCAAATAATAGAAAAATTAAACAAAGAAGGCATTAGAGTAACAACATTAACAAAGGGTATTTATCCCGAAGAGATTTTAGATAAACAAAGATTTTTGCAGGGCAATGAGTATGGCATTACATTGGTTTCGTTGAATGATGATTTCAAAAAAGAATATGAACCATTTTCGGCAAATTACAAAGAAAGAATTAACTCATTAAAAAGGTTATCTCAGGCTGGCCTCAATACCTGGGTAAGTATGGAACCATACCCTACTCCTGCCTTAGACGAAACAGCAAACAATATAGAAAATATTCTTGAGAAAATAGGATTTGTAAATAAGATAATTTTCGGAAAATTAAATTATAATAAACTTGCCAACTACGAAAATAATGCAAATCCAGTATGGAAAAATAGCGATGATTTTTATAAAGAGATAGCGGCGAAAGTCATAGAATTTTGCCGGAAAAACAATATAAAGTATCACATAAAAGCTGGTACTCCTTTGAGTAATTATGGTACAAAAAATATTTTCCAAAAATAAATGGAATCTTTAGTTAAACCCTCTCTCGTCCTCATTGCAAACGAAGATGAGAGAGGAATAAAAGCCGAAAGCAGTAAAAAGTTTAGGAAGTATTTTATTGACAAAAACAGGGGGTAATAAAGTTACTTTTTATTGACAACCGGTTAATAAAGGAAGTATAACTTTTTGAAATACAAAATATTATATTGACAAAAAGAAGGGGTAAAAATGCAATCATTTTGTCGAATAAAAAAGAAACATTCCTTCCATTTCATTAATCAAGCCACGAATCGTAAAGCAAATAGAATCGTCGGTCGATAAAATCCTTTCTGCGAAAAAAGAAAACCCGCAGGCAGATACAAGCAACTTAGAAAAGGAAATTGATAAAATGGTTTATACATTATATGATTTAACGGAAGAAGAGATAAAATTAATTGAAGGAGTTAGTAATGAGAAATAATGACAATTTGTGGGATATAAGTAGAGTCTGTCTATAAACTCTAATTGTTAATAACTTTTTGATAACTAATTAATTAAAACCCTTATTGGTATTATTTTATATTGTAAATTTATTGAAAATTATTAAATAAATAATCCCATGCGTTTATTTGAAGATTTTAAGATTTTATTCGAACAACCTGATTGGGATGA
>DAOSPG010000040.1:1566-3245 GCA_035374605.1 bacterium | reverse complement strand
ATGAAAAAACTTATATCAAGTGTAACCGCGTCTTTGGAAAGGTATCGTTTTGCCGATGCCGCCGAAATGATCTATCAGTTTATGTGGCACGAAGTAGCTGATAAGTATATAGAACATGTTAAGGGTTTAGATGGAAATCAAAAAACCGTATCCTTATCTGTTTTAAGACATGTGTTTGTAAAGGGATTGGTATTGCTTCACCCTTTTATGCCCTTTGTTACCGAAGCTATTTGGAAAAATATTCCGAAATTTGATGGAGAACCCGATCTTTTGGTTCAACAGAAGTGGCCGGAGTAATATTATTTTTCGTTTGATTCTTCTTGGTCTTCTTCTTCAGGCTTCTCTGCGGTTGCCTCCAGATCTGCGATGGCCGCTTCTTCTGAGACCTCCTCTACCTCTTCCTCTTCTACTTTTACTTCCTCAATTCTTACCACCATTTCTTCGGGGTCAATTTCGGGAATGGATACCTTTTCTCTATTGTAGTTTAATTGGGATATGGATACACTATCACCAATATTGTTTAGATTAGAGACATCAACAATAAAGCTGTGCGGAATATCTTCCGGAAGAGCTTCTACTTTTATTTCTTGTATTAGCTGAAGAGCAAGAGCGACTTTTGATTTTATAAGCTCGTTATTTTCTTCACCTACTATTTCTACAGGAACCTCAGCCTCCGTTTTAACCGTAAGATCGGGTTTATAAAATCCCACATGTGATATTCTTCCACTTACAGGGTCGAGTTGGACATCTTTTATTAAAACCTTGATTTTTTCATCTCCAATTTTTATATCTATAAGGTCCGTTTCACCAGACTCTTTATAGACTTTGTCAAAGGTATTGTAATCTAGTGATATGTTTGTGGAGTTCATATCTTTTCCAAACACCACAGCCGGGATTTTACCTTCTTTTCTAATGTGTTTAGTTTTTTTTCCGAGAGTTTCTCTCTTTTGTGCCTCTATTTGCATATTTTATTGACCGTGATATTTTAGCAGAAAAATTAAATAAGTTAAGTTTTTATTCTATGTTTAATTTGTATATTTTGTTGGAATCAAGTACGAAGATATTTTTTTCATCTGCTGTTACGGAAATGCTTCTGATATCTCTCCACAAGGAATCATCGTCATTTTTAAATTGTTTAATTAACTCCCCTTCTTTATTTACCACCACTATCCTGCTTTTTCCGGCATCTGCGACATAGATATTTGAAAAGTCTATATTGGTAACAACTTTCACGGGGTTTTTAAAAGGTTCTTCTAAACCCGATACCTCAAAGTCTGTTTTTAAGCCGTTTGAATAACTGACCAACTCTCCGTTTTCTTTAATTATGTATATGTCGTAAGCTATAGCCATAGACTTAGCGTTTCTAAAATCTTGATTTTGTCCCCAAAGAATTCCGTCTAGGGACCCGTCCTCTTTTATGGAGTTTCTGGTTAAGATGTCCCCGGATATTGTGTAGATATACCCGTAATAAGGATAGGCTGTTGTTACGGAACTCATCTCAAAAGAGTCCTCAACCTGAGAGTTTTCTATATTGTAAGTTTTGTAACCTTCATTATCCAAAAAAGATAGTAAATTGTCCGATTCAGCGAGGGATCTTATTCCAATGAAACTGTTTTTATCTGTGGAGAAGTTCGGAGTATCGACGGTGGAATAATAGATTTTTCCGCTATTTTTATCAA
>DAOSPG010000040.1:0-1466 GCA_035374605.1 bacterium | reverse complement strand
TAGAAGATTGATATTGCAAGTAGAACAGTAATTAGACTTAAAAATAACCACCCCTTTGTCTTTTTGTTTTTCTCTTCTCCTATTTGGGTTATTTTCCTTGTAAAAAGAACAGCTTTTCTCTTTTTGAAAATTTTTCCTGTTGTTTTATTTATTTTCTCCCACAGAGGGTTGAGAAAATCTCCTATTTTCTTTGCACCGGATGTAATAAATGCCTGTGTGTTTTTTAACACTTTTAATATTTTGTCGGTTGTTTCTCTTTGCTGACTCTTAGCTAAAGCATTCCCTAAACCAAGGTCAATTTCTTCATTTTGAGGAATTTTTGTATCCAATATAAGCTTCATAAGTAAGCAACTTTGATTAGGATTTAGATTTCCTTCAGAAATACTTGCGTTTAAAAGTCTTTCCGGTGGAAATTCTTCAAAGAAAGATTTTGTGCAAAAAATGAAAATATCGTCTTCATCTACCAGTTTGGAAAAAGATGAAAAATTTCCTTCCGATATAGTTTTTAGAGAGACTGCTTCGCCCTCGGTCATTGTATATGCTTCTATTTCTCCGTACTTGACGACATATAGAACATTTCCCCATAAAACTGCAGAAACGAAATTTAAAACTATGTTGCCGGTGCTGGAGATAAGAGCATCGCTTGAAAGTTGAAGTACTCTTTCTTTGATTTCCGAGATTGCTTTTTCCATTGATTGTACGGGGGATATGTTTTCAGATTGATAATAAGAATCGCGTAGAGTATCACTGATTACTTTGTCGACAAATTCAGTATTAAAATTTGAATCTCCTGTTATTTCAAAAACTGCATAAATGGTTCCCTTTTTTAGTAATATTTCCTGGGTTTCCGGTTCTATGAAAATGCATTGGGAAAAGGAATTACTGAATTGAGATAGTTTTGGATTAAGTTGTTGAATTTTAGCGGTTAGTTTTTTTGGCATTTTTATAAGGTAATAGCTAAAATAGCTATTGCGGTAGCTGCTACAGAAGTAAAAATGTGCAGTTTTGATAACTTGATAAAACTTCTCTCATAAGGAGTTTTTAAGTTTTGATTCATTATTTTTATTCTTCTGAAAAGAATGACTGTATATATTACGTAGATAACCATCATCACGATTACGAAGATTCTTACTCCGGTAAGTCCGAAACCAACTATATTTTCAAAGGAAAGATTATGCGTTTGCATATTTATCTCCTTGTCTTTTTGTAATTATGTCGGATATTGTGTCTCTTAGTACAGAAGGGTTATCTACCGTGTGGAATTCAAAGTTGTTTTGCTCACTTGCTGTCTGCACTACTATGGATCCTATGTTAAATACCTGTCCCACAATTGATGTAATTTTTGAGGTGACGTCTTGAATGTTGCTAAGAGGGGCTTCGGAGATTACAGTAGCTCCTCTATCAATGTCTATTATTCTTTTATTTGTTACTAAAAGGACTTCAAAATACCAATCTAAAAAATGTCT
>DAOSPG010000039.1:0-3307 GCA_035374605.1 bacterium | reverse complement strand
CTCACCCCCAGGGGTGATTTTAGGGGCGTTTTTTGTTACAAATGTGACGATATTTAGCTATTTAAATATAAGCCTTTCCAATATACTAGGGTTAAAATTGCTACTCGGAATGATTGTACACCTACAAGGAAGTCAGAAATCACAAATGAGTGCTAAAACTTGACATGAATAAGAAAAACATATATACAGTGAAAAAATTTAATAATTGGAGTATTTACGAGATATCCCTTTAATGAATTTTTTCTTTTTGGATGTGCGGTTAATAGATGGTATTTAACTCTGCAACGTTCATCATATTTTTAATTATCGTTTTTGCTCTGTATAGAAAGTTGGGTCACCAAGAGCAAAATTAGTTCCTGCTATTAGCGAGCTACATTTTTTATGGCTGGTGGGATATCCGTTTCCTTTTTCTGATTATTCTCACTACCTTAATCGATTTTTCTTGCGGTCTGATGATTTCTGATGGCTTTATTCCCAGGAGGCAGCGTCTACACATTTCAATAAGTCTGATCGGGGCCAGTTTATTATTTATTTTTCTGCCGACTTTTGTTTTAAATGACTTCTTATTTTATTCACGGCATTTTCATAATGGGGTTTTACCTAAAAAGTTATGTATATTAATCTTGCTGATCGTTTTCTTGGGAATCCTTCTGGGAAATTATCTATACAAGTATCTTATAAAGATGAACCCTCCAAAACGCCGGCGCACTTTCCTTCTTATAAGTATCATTAGTAATCTGTCCATTCTTGGTTTTTTTAAATATTTCAACTTTTTTTTAGAAAGTCTCGTGTCGCTATTAAATCAGTTCAGTTTAAATTTATCAGCTTCCCGTTTCAACATTATACTTCCAGTGGGGATATCTTTTTATACATTCATGACAATGACTTATACAATTGATATTTTTAAGAACAGACTAAAACCGACCCAAAAGTTGGCCGATTATGCCCTTTATGTGAGTTTTTTCCCTAAAATTCTTGCAGGCCCAATAGAAAGAGCATCTTCTTTCCTTCCTCAAATCAATCAAGAGAGACAAGTGAATAAGGAAGATATTAAGTTTGGCCTCCATGATATTTTTATGGGGTTTTTTAAAAAAATCGCCATAGCCGATGGAGTTGCCCAGAGCGTTAATTACGCCTTCGCCGGAACCTATCAACTGAGCTGGGCTGATGCAGTCATTGGAGCTTTTCTTTTTTCAATTCAAATATATTGCGATTTTTCTGGCTATTCAGATATTGCTATCGGCACGGCAAGGTTATTTGGTTTTAATTTAATTCGCAATTTTAACTACCCTTATTTCTCACGGAATCCGTCTCAATTCTGGGGCCGGTGGCACATATCATTGTCTTCCTGGTTTCGTGATTATGTCTTCTTCCCACTCGGGGGCCCTTATGGCAAAACTGTCAAATGGCTTCGTAATATTTTAATTACGTTCTTTCTAACTGGCCTGTGGCACGGTGCAGCCTGGACTTATATATTGTGGGGTGTATACCATGGTTTTCTCTTATCTATACATAGGCTAAAAGAATCATTAATTAAAAAAAGAAGGAAACACAAAAGTACTGTTAAAAAAGTCTTCTTTATATCTTGTTTCTTTATTCTTACTACCATAGGATGGATAATATTTAGGGCTAGTACTGTTGGGCAGGCGTTTATGTATATCAAAACCATCTTTATCAACTTCGGCGATTTTAAGATTAACATTTTATTACCTCACGAGATTACAATTTTGGGGCTATTAATATTCATAGCCATAGAGTTCTTAACTTACAATTCGAAAGGCAAACGATTGAACCAAATATTGCCAATACCGGTCTGGACGGCTGTCTATGCAGGGATGATCTTTTTAATTGTATTGAGCCTATCAAATGTTCCGACCGGATTTATTTATTTAACTTTTTAAAAAAATGAAAAATATTCATTCCTCACCTGTCCTTTGGATAATATTGTATTTAATTCTGATAGATGTAGCAGTCAACATCGTTTTCAGATATCCACCAGATCCTAAGAATACTTCGCCTTCGGCTCTTCAGTTATTTTTTGAATATGGACGATCAGTAGAGGGTAAACTATCCAGAATGACCAGATTATCTGCTGAAGAATCTGCCTCTATCATAAATAGCGGCTGGATATTAAAGGACAAGCAAGAATGGGAGGCAGAAAAACTTAACTTAAAAGACAAGCCAATTGTGACAATTTATGGAATGTCACACGCTGTCTTGCTTGGAGAAGATATGGCCAAGCTTGATAACAATTTTCATATAAGGCTGATCGGAGCTGCTGGTGGAGTCCCCAATTGGGCTTATGTTGCTTATCTTTTTGATAAGGAAAGAATTCACTCTGATGTGGTAATTCTGGCTATTATGACAAGAGGTGTAGCATTAATTGGTACGACTTCCGGGGCTACCAATCACTTTGATACAGTCACTCCTTATACTTATCCAAGATTTTATTTAAAAAACGGGAGTTTAGAAGCAGTGATGCCACCATTTATTTCTTTAAGCGGATACCGGGAGTACTTTTATAATAAGCACAAATGGGCCGTCTATAAAAACTGGTTAAAAAAGAACGATAAATATTACGATCCTATTCTTTTTGAGAAAAACATCTTCGATCAGTCAAGCCTCTTTAGAATGCTTCGTCGAGCTTATGCTTATTCTGCGAGCAGGAAAAAAGAAAGCCGGGTGTATGATGATCTTAAAGGGTTTAACACTAATTCAGAGGAAGTTCAGGTATTAAACAAAATAATATCAGATTTCGCCGCTACTGCCAGGAAAGACAACTCTATTCCCATTATTTATTTAGTGAACAATGTTTTTATGGGAGACCGACTTTTCAAATTAGTTGAACCTGTTCTTAAAAAAGAGAATATTCTTTATTTAAGCACGCATGAAATATGTCCGCCAAATGACCCACGATATTATGATTCCACTTCCCATTTTATCGAGAGTAAAAACAAGGAACTGGCAACAGAAATGCTTAATATAATCGATCACACCAATTAGCTTTTATGCCTCAGCAATCCAATAAAATAGGTTATTTCTATTTTGGATACAGCTTCTATCCAAATCTATTAAAAGCATAACCCATGCTGAAGCCAGACAAATTTAGGGTCTTATTTTTATAGCACAGAATGGCTTGCCCAGTATTAGGTTGTCGGATATTTAAGAGATTTATTTTGATAACCTTAGGAATCTGACTGAGGTTAAGCTTAGTATATGAAATAGCTTAGATAAGTTGAATTAGAAAGTTGATGAAATGCTCTCCAAAAACTGGACGGGGTAATAAGGTGGAAAAAGGCCTGCCATA
>DAOSPG010000038.1:0-3467 GCA_035374605.1 bacterium | reverse complement strand
CACCTTGAAAAGATAGATCAAAAAAATAAATACTTTATTCTTTTAAGAAAAGATAATTTTGAAGAATATATTCCGCAAAATCCTAATTTTCAAAAAGTCCTTGCTGATTATCCGTGGTACTCTTGGTCAGAACAAACAGCATTTCTTTTTAAAGTTTTGAGTCTGCATTTAGATCTTTTTTATGTCCCCCATTTTAATATCCCCGTTCTTTATCCTAAGAAAATTGTTACCGCTATTCCTGATATGATTATGCATACATTTAGCACTGAAAAAGGAACAACACTTTGGAAACCATATTTTAGATTTAAAAAATTAGTTTATAAGTTAGTTTTCAAGTGGTCAGTAATAAGATCTAGAAAAATAATAGTTCCCACCCGCGAAGTTTTTAACGATTTTAAATCCGTTTATCCAAAAATTCCTAACGAAAAGTTTGTTATCGCTACCGAAGGGATAGATCCCGACCTTATGAATATTGAAGTCAAAAACTCAGAACAGGTTTTGGAAAAATACAAAATTAAAAAACCATTTTTGCTTTACTTAAGCAGTATGTATGAGCACAAAAATGTTCCAAGACTTTTAGAGGCTTTTAAAATACTTATTGAAAAATATGATTTTGAAGGAAATCTGGTTTTGGTTGGGAAAAAAGATAAATTTTCCGAGCGTATTTGGGATTTAGTTAAGGAAATGAACTTAGAGGGCAGAGTTTCTATGCCGGGGATGCAGGGTTTTGTTTCAGATGAGGAAACAGTTGCTTTAAGAAAAGAGGCCGAAGTTTATGTTTTTACTGCTCTAAAAGAAGGTTTCAGCTTAACTCCTTTAGAAGCTCAATATTTCGGTCTCCCTTGCGTTATTTCAGATATCCCTTGTCATAGGGAAGTTTATGGAGATTCTGTTTTGTATTTTAATCCTTATAATGTTGAGGATATTGCTGAAAAAATTATTCGCGTTTTACATGATAATGAACTGCGGGAGGAATTGATAAAAAGAGGATACGAAAGAACGAAAATTTATAGCTGGGTACATACGGCGGAAAAAACTTTGAATACTTTTAATCAGGTACTTGAAGTGAAAGCATCCGCGAAATAGTTTTTAATTTTCTTTTAGGGTTTTCTCTAATACTTCCAAAGTTTTTTCCGCTGTGTTTTTCCAAGAAAAATTTTTTGATCTTTCTATAAACTCTTTTTTATCAAAAGATCTTGTCATTATTTCAAAAATCCCGTCTTTAATGTTTTCAATATTATTTGGATCTACATATATCGGAAGATAGTCTCCTACTTCTTTGTGAGCCGGTATATTAGAAACAACGCTCGGTATTCCGCAGGCCATTGATTCTAACAAAGGCAGTCCGAACCCCTCTTCAAAGGAAACATTTATATACCCTTTTGCTCCCGAATATAGTATAGGTAAATCTTCTTCGGGAATTCTCCCTAAAAATTTTACATTTTTTTCCACTCCGTATTTTTGTGGTGCTTCCAAAGATTCTTCATAATCCCAACCTTTTTTTCCGATAATCAGCAAAAGAGTGTTTTTCATATCTTTGTTTTCGCTTATAAACTGACTAAACGCTCTTATCATGTTTGGTATATTTTTTCTTGGTTGTATAGTTGAAACAAAAAGAAGATATGGATTTTTTCCTATTTCATATTTTTTTCTGATTTTATCTATTTCCTCTTCACTTTTGGGATAGAATTCTTCGGAGACTCCTTCGTAAACTACTTCAATTTTTTTCTCATCTACATTCCAGTTTCTTTTTAATATTTCTTTTTTTGTGGCCAAGCTGGGTGTGATTATTTTGTCAGAGTGTTTTATTGCATATCTAATAGGTCTTTCAATAAAAAATTTGTTTAGCGGATTTTTGTATCCTGAAGTATATTGATATTCCAATCCGTGTATCATTACCACAAACTTTGTTTTACTGCTTCTTATCATGGGTATTGAATGAATTGCAGTAAAAAACACATCTACCGGATTTTTTATTAGTTCTTTTGCTAATCCATATTGAGTCCAAAGTTTTCTATATTCTATTTCTTTAAAGTGAAATTTTTCATTTCCTTGCTTTATTTTATTTTCCAAATCTTTTTCGGGTTTTCTTGTAGTATATATAAAATATTCGTTTTTCAAATCTATTTTTGCTAAGTTTTCAAAAAGATTTATTGTAAAGATTTCCGGACCCGCAGGATTTTTATCTAAAATTTTTTGACCGTTCAAACCTATTTTCATCTTGGAGATATTATATAGGTATAATGTAAGTAAATGAAATTAGCTATAGTTTGTGATGATTTAATTCAAAAAGGTGGTGCGGAGAGAATAGTGGAGGAGTTTTCCGACATGTTTCCTGATTCTCCTATATACACAAGTTTGGCTTCTAAGGAATGGATGCGGAAGTTTAAAAAGAAAAATAGGGTTGTAAAGACTTCTTTTCTTCAAAAATTTCCTCTTTCCGTGAAGTTGAATAGATACTACTCTCCTTTTCTTCTTCATGTTTTGGCTTTTCAAAGCTTTGATTTTTCTGATTTTGACATTGTTTTATCTTCTTCTTCAAGATTTGCTCATTTTTCCTTAACAAAGCCCGAAAATATACACTTTTGTTATATGCATTCTCCGGGAAGAATGTTTTGGGAGCCTTTTGATTATTTTGAAAATGAAAATTTTGGCATTTTAAAGCCTTTTAAACGCTTTTCAGGAAAGTTTTTAAGGTTTCCTCTTTCTTATCTACGCATGATAGATTTTGAAGCTTCAAAAAAAGTGGATTTTTTTATTGCAAATTCCAAAGTTTCTCAGATGAGAATTAAAAAATATTATGGGAGAGATTCTCAGATAATACACCCCTTTATTGACTATAAAAAATTTGAAAAAATTAAACCGGAAGATGGAGATTATTTTTTGGTAGTGACCCGTTTGGCTCCTTGGAAAAAAGTGGATATTGCTATTGAAGCTTGCAAGAATCTTGGATTAAAATTGAAAATAATCGGAAGCGGTCCTGATATTAGAAGATTAAAATCCATTTCTAGTTCTTCTATAGAGTTTTTGGGTTATGTCAGTGAGGAGAGAAAAATTGAAGAAATTAGAAAATGCAGAGCAGTAATAATTACTCAAAGTGAAGATTTTGGAATTGTTCCGCTTGAAGCAATGGCTTGTGGAAAACCTGTAATAGCTTTTGGGAAAGGCGGTGTTTTAGAAACTGTAATGCCCTGTAAAACAGGAGAATTTTTTGAGGAGCAGAGTTCTTTCTCTTTGGAAAAGGTGTTGAAAAAGTTTGATCCGTCTTTTTATTCTCCTCAAGATTGCAAACTACAGGCAAAGAAATTTGATAAGAAAATTTTTGAGATGGAAATTAAGAGAGCAATTAATGTATAATGATTTTCAACCTAAGCCCGAGTTATGATTTATAGAAAATATATAAAAAGAATTATTGATATACTTGGATCCTTACTCGGGATAGTTTTGTTTTCCCCTATTATGATTCT
>DAOSPG010000037.1:0-3484 GCA_035374605.1 bacterium | reverse complement strand
TTTTATCCGATTTCGGGAAAAAACACTTAACAAGTGTTTTAATTTTGTTTAAACTGAATCTAACTTCTGTAAATTGTTACACGTCTATAAAATAGACAGATATAATGGTCTAGCCAATTCAGACCAAAAGTAGTCGCAAAAGAAGGTGTGTTTCCTTAGAAAATGATAGGAGGAAACACAGATGAAAAAACGGAATACTTACGATGACCAGTTCAAAGCCAGGGTGGCTTTGGAGGCGGTCAAGGGAGAGAAGACCATTTCTGAGATAGCAGCTCAGTTTGAGGTTCATCCCAACCAGATAATGAAGTGGAAGAGGCAGCTTTTAGAGAACGCAGGTGGTGTATTTTCAAGGAAGCAGGAGCCTGAGGTAGAAGAGATGAAGGAGTTGATAGATAAGCTGTACAAGAAGATTGGGGAGCAGGACATAGAGCTTGAGTTTTTAAAAAAAAGTACAAGCAGCTCCAGAACCTGTAAAGAAGGATATGGTGGAGAGGGAGAACGAGGATTTGAGTATTCGGAGGCAGTGTGAGCTTCTGGCTCTTAACCGTTCTTCTCTTTACTATGAGCGGGTGGAGCTGTCGGAAGAGGATCAGAGGGTACTTCAGGAGATGGATAAGATTTACCTGGATTTTCCAAGTTATGGCAGCCGGAGGATGAGTCGGGAGCTTGGGAGTATATGATACGCCCTTCGAGGCTTATTATCAGCTACCAGCGGGTGCAGCATGTTAAATGAAATACACCTTAAAAGAAGGCTACATTTGGTCTTGACTACTAGACCATCTCAACTCTCCCACATCGGCTCCACAGCTAAGCACTCCCTCTGCCCCTTTAAGTCTACTCCGTGGGCTATCATTATGGCTGAGGATACCACCCGGTTGTTCCGCCGAACCTTCTCATACAGTGCATCTACCCAGATAAACGGATATTTCGCCTGTAAAGGCCTGGTCCGAAACTCCTCCACCCGCTCATCCAAGCCCCTGGTTATCTCCGAGACCTGAGAGGCCGAGAGCCCCTCTACCCCCAAACTCTTTGCCAGCCGCTCTATCTCCCTCGTCGATACCCCCGTTGATAAAGGCCTCCTGAATCAAACTCAACAATGCCACCTCCGCCAAAAATCCCGTTAGCAATCCTTGTAAAATTCTCTTATAATCCCTGTGAGCCATCGTAAGTAAAACCTCCTTTCTTAAGGTTCAAGTCTTTAAAAGGAGAGTTTACGATGGCTCATCCTCCTAGATCAAATTGCGAACATTCTTATACACCAGCATCAAGGTTAAAAGAATCAGAGCAAACGTTTATTATATTTTAAAAAAAAGTTAAAATTATAGAGAAATAGTTAGAAAGATATACGTCAATTAAGAACGGGGCTTTTTTAAAGCGATTTTAATGAGGAGAGTAGCATGATTTCGAAAGACAAAAAAATAAAAGAAACACCAAATATTTTTGGAAGAACAGAGTCAAACAAACCAAAAGAATTTTTTATGAAAGAAAACGTTTATTTTAGGTCTGATGAAGATGATATTTTTATTATTAGTGGTGATTTTTTGAGATTAATGAGCATAGAAAATGAATGTATAGATTTAATCGTAACATCGCCTCCTTATAATGTAGATATTCACTATAATAGTTTTGATGATCGCCTGCCATATAATAAATATATTGAATTTACCGGAAAATGGCTAAGCAGAGCCTATGATCTTTTGAGACAAGATGGAAGAATGTGTTTAAACATACCGCTGGATAAGAGCAAGGGGAGAGATGAATCAGGTTTTCAAAGTGTTTATGCTGATATTGTAAACATAGCGAAAGGAATTGGCTTTAAATATTTTTCAACTATAATTTGGAATGAAGGAAATATCTCAAGAAGGACAGCATGGGGCTCCTGGTTAAGTCCGAAAGCACCGTATGTTATTGCCCCTGTAGAAACCATTGTAATATTTTATAAGAAAAATTGGAAAAAAGAAAAAAACGGCAAATCTGATTTAACCAAGAAAGAATTTATGGAATGGACAAATGGTTTATGGACTTTCAGCGGAGAAAGTAAAAAGAAAATTGGCCATCCTGCTCCATTCCCGGTTGAATTACCCAAGAGGTGTATTAAGCTCTTTTCATTTGTGGGAGATATCGTTCTTGACCCGTTTTTGGGCAGTGGGAGTACCTTAATTGCCTGTAAAAATTTTAATAGAAAGGGAATAGGAGTAGAAATAGATAAAAAATACTGTGAATTGGCAAAAAAAAGAATTTTAAATGAAACAGAACAACTAAAATTTCCCAAAGATTAAGTATGGATAACTTATTTTAGTGGATTAAGCACTTAAGGTCTTGGAATATTTCAACAATGCTTTTTACTTTTTTGCTTCTATCAAACTTATTTTTCAGAAGATAAATTGAATCGAGCTCATACTCTAATACTATTCTTGCTTGTCTCGGCCTGGGTCTTTTAAAAGAAATTTCATCGTCGTTATCAGGTGTTATCATAAAAACATTTATATGCTCAGTGACCTTGTCTCCCAATAGCTTTAATTTCCAATAAGGTGTTTCCGTATATCTTTCGCGAAAAGAATTCTTTATAGATAGGATGGCTAATATTTTCGGTTCATTATCATATATTTTATAAATAACGATATCTGCATCGGGTAAAAGAGAGTATTCATTAAAAGAGACTTCAATTTTTCTCCTAATTTTACTTAAAAGCTCATTGTTATTGCAGTTTTTAAGTGCTGTGCCCTTAACCATAAAAATATTGTTTTTTGCACAAAAATCATTGAGAAAAACAAGAATTAAATCTTCTAGCTTTCTGCCTACATACGCTACCCAGCTATTTCTTGCTTTGTTTTGGGCGACTGAAATTGGATAATTTCTCGCTAAGAATTCTTGATACTTTATTTTTTCATATATTTCCCTAAAGTTATTAAGGAAATCTGATATTTTTGTTATTGAGTTTTCACCATTTTCTAGAATAAATTCTTTAAGTTTATCTTTAAAAAGGCTATCTATATTTTCCATTTTAACCTCGTATAATACATAATCTATACAAAATTATAATGTAAATTATAAAAAAGAGCCAAGTCAAGTTTTATTCGGCTGTTCAGCCAAAAGTGTGGTGCAAAACATAGGGGAATGTGGTAGGAACTCCTTGAAACAAAATAAGTTAGAAAAGGAGTTGACCTACTACAATGAGCATTAGGAATTTTATACTGAAATTTTTTCTGTTACAAGGGTACAGGATCAAAGGGATAGAGTTAGAAGGTAAGGTTTATAATGGTCTAGCCTATTCAGGTCAAAAGTAGTCGCAAAATAAGGTGTATTTCCTTAGAATATAGTAGGAGGAAACACAGATAAAAAAACGGAAGACTTACGATGACCAGTTCAAAGCCAGGGTAGCTTTGGAGGCGGTCAGGGGAGAGAAGACCATTTCTGAGATAGCAGCTTAGTTTGAGGTTCATCCTAACCAGATAATGAAGTGGAAGAGGCAGCTTTTAGAGAA
>DAOSPG010000036.1:2256-3605 GCA_035374605.1 bacterium | reverse complement strand
ATGCTAAAACTACTAGATTTTTATGCAGATTGGTGCGGTCCTTGCAAAATAATGACCCCCATATTTGAAGAGTTAGAAGGTGATTACACCGGAAAAATAGAATTTCAAAGAGTTGATGTTGAGTCCGAAAGCGATCTCGCATCAGACTTTGGAATCATGAGCATACCGACATTTGTTCTCTTAAAGGACGAAAAAGAAATTGATAGAAAAGTCGGAGCAATGCCAAAAGAAATGGTAAAAACCTGGCTTGATTCGCACCTTTCTTAAGGTATCATTAAGAATATGGAAAATAAAACTGCCCGAATAGCTATAAATGGATTTGGAAGAATCGGAAGGTCTTCCTTCAAAATTGCTTTTGAAAAAAATATTGATGTAGTAGCTATAAATGATCTCACAAACCCCCGTACTTTAGCACATCTCTTAAAATACGATACCGTTTACGGAACTTACGATAAGGAAATTTGGCTAGAAGAAGACGGGAAAAGAATAAATCTTGAAGATAACAAAGGTGAAAAAGATTTTTTTGATAAAAAAGGAACAGAAAATTATCTGGTTGTTGAAGGCAAAAAAACCCTTATCTTATCTGAAAAGGATCCCGAAAAACTTCCGTGGAAAAAATTAGGTATAGATGTTGTTCTTGAATGTACCGGAAAATTTGTAAAAGACGATACCTCACTTGCACATATAAGAGCAGGGGCAAGAAAAGTAATTATCTCCGCACCGGTCAAAGGTGGCACAATCCAAACCTTTATGAAGGGAGTTAACGAATCTCAATACTTGGGACAAAACGCAATATCAAACGCCTCTTGCACAACAAACTGCATCTCCCCTGTCCTAGATGTTTTGGACTCCAATTTTAAAATAATAAAAGCGGGAATGAGCACTATTCACGCAATTACAAACAATCAAAATGTCGTTGACAGCCCCCCGGCCGGAGAAAAAGTAGATTTAAGAAGAGCACGTTCTTCCGGATACAATATAATCCCAACAACAACAGGGGCCGCGGATGCAACTACAGAAGTTCTTCCTCAATTAAAAGGAAAGTTTGACGGAACAGCTTTAAGAGTTCCCATAATCACTGGCTCTATCGCAGATATTACAGCTCTGGTTGAAAAAAACACCACAAAAGAAGAGGTTAACAAAGTTTTTGAAGAATCTGCAAAAAATCCCAAATACAAAGATGTCATAAAAACAACCTACGAACCGCTTGTTTCCTCAGACATAATCGGAGATCCCTACTCCGCTATTGTTGACTTATCAATGACAAAAGTAATAGACGGAAACTTAGTAAAAGTTTTTGCCTGGTACGACAATGAGTGGGGATACAGCTGCAGACTCGTCGAAATGGC
>DAOSPG010000036.1:0-2156 GCA_035374605.1 bacterium | reverse complement strand
GAACTAAGCACAAAACAACTTCTCCCCTACTTCAACGAAAACTTAGGCGAAGGAAATTTTGAACTTTTGGAAAATCTAAGATTTGATCCAAGAGAAGAAGAAAATGATGAGGAATTTGCAAAAGAATTAGCATCAAAAGGCCAAATCTATGTCAATGATAGTTTTGCCACCTGCCATAGAAATCACGCCTCAATCACCGGGATAACAAAATTTCTCCCGTCTTTTGCCGGAATTGCACTCCAAAGAGAAATATCCAATCTTAAAAAAGTAACCGAAAATCCCGAAAGACCTTTATCAGTTATAATTGGGGGCTCAAAACTAGAAAGCAAACTTCCCGTAATAGAAAAATTTCAGGAAACCGCAGATTACATAATGTTAAGTTCTCTTCTATCAGCAAACTGGAGTAAAGAAATTACTCAAAACCTAATATTATCCGATAACAGAGACACGTCTTCAAAAGACATAAATGAAAAAACAAGGCAAAAATTTATAGAAATAATTGAAAAATCCAAGACAATTTTGTGGGCCGGACCTTTAGGAATGTATGAAGAAGAAAAATATATTTCCGGAACAAAAGTGATAGCGGAAAAAATAGCGGAACTTACCCAAAACAAAAAACTCTACTCCATTATCGGAGGAGGAGACACCGTTGCGGCAATAAATAAACTAGGATTATTAAACAAATTCAGTTTCGTATCCGGGGGCGGAAGCGCAATGCTTGAATTTCTAACAAAAGGAACGCTACCCGGAATAGAAGCTTTGGAACAATGCCAAAAATATTAAAACCCACACAACCGGAAAAATGCATCGGGTGTGAAATGTGCGTCTTTGAAGCGCAAAGACAATTAAAAAAAATCGGGATGGAAGAATCTCTCGTTAGAGTTTTTAGAAAAAAGTCCGAGGGAAAACAAAATGTAGAGTTTGAATTAGAAATAGACCCGAGAATTAATATCTTAGATATAGAGAAAATATCGTCAATTTGCCCACGTAAAGTTTTTGAAGTTTTAATCGAACAGGATTTGGTAGATGACAAAGATCAAAAACACGAAAAAAGCGCCGAGCAAGAAAAAGATATAGAACGAAAAAAAGGTTTATGATCGAGGAAAATTTACAAAATGATTAATACTACAGTAAAAAAAGTATTGGATATAGATTTAGAAACACAGAAAGCTGAAACAAAAAGCTTCACAGATCTAAACAACTATTTTGGAGGCACAGGACTAGGACTAAAACTACTGGAAATGTATTCGGAAAAAAACCCTCTAATCATATCCACAGGGCCTCTTAATGGATTCTTTCCGTTTGTATCAAAAGCATCAATTGTTTTAATCAACGATGGGGCTGTGGAAGATATTTACTTAGGAGGAAGCATATCAACAAGAATAAAATTCGCGGGGTTGGATTCAATAGTAATTCATGGAACGGCAAAAGAAGAAACTGTAATAGAAATTCAAAACTCAAATGCCTTTTTAAAAGAAGGGGGTACGGATCTAGAATCCCTAGGCCTCCCGGGAAAAAGAACTGTAATAGAATTTGATGGAAAAAAAGTAATTTCAGACCAATACTTCACTACTCCGGAAAACTATTTAGAAAAAAAATTTATTGAAAAAAACATAAAAGGATTATCAATCACAGGAACAGAAGTATATTCCCCTAAAGACTTTGACGAATACAAAAATTTATATGAAGAAATACTCAATCGAAAAAATGAACTTAGCGTTGAAATGGGCGGTTATCCTTCATGCTCGGGTTGTCCGATGGGGTGTGGAAAATCCAAAATTGGAGAAATAGGAGGAAATATCTTGTTAAATAGTCTTGTCGCCTGTCAATATGCAGATAAAATATACACAGACATAGGAACGGTTTTTTCATGTTTAAATTCGCTGGGATACGAATACACCCACGAAGACATAGAAAATCTTCCTACTCTTGTGGAACAAACAATTAAAAAAATATGAAATATGTAATCGCAAATTGGAAAATGAATATGGACTCAAAAGACCTCGCCGACTGGGTCGGGCCTTTTAGCAGATACTACAAAAAAATAAAAAAAGATTGGAAAAAGAAAAAAATCCCCGAAGAAAGATGGCCTAAAACAATTCTCTGCCCCTCTTTAATATTCGTTCCCGCAATGCGCGAAATTTCCCAAAAAATGG
>DAOSPG010000035.1:0-4184 GCA_035374605.1 bacterium | reverse complement strand
AAAAAGTTCTGTTGAAAATGCGGGGAAAGAAGAATTTGTTCAAGTGAATCAAAAGGTAGAGAGTTCCATGAATCCTCCTTCTAATGTTTCTGACGCCGGTTCTCCCAAAAGCAAAGAGAATAAAAAAAATTTGGACACCAGAGTTATAGAGCTGAGAAAGAAAATGCTTCAAGACAGCGACAGTTTTATGAGTGGTACCCCGTCTGCAGAGGAAATATTGGAATCGGTTGAAGAAATGAAAAAAGAAAATCAGAGATCTAATAAAATTAATACGAGCAATAATCAGACAAATAAACCTACAGATATTATCAGGGGTTTTAGAGAGAATAACAGCAGAAGTGAGGATGTAAATGGCGGGGAAGCAAACGGACCAAGCCCGACAAATAAATCGGAAGATTTATCCGGTAGCAACGGTCAAATAAACCTTTAAATTTGCATCGGCATTATTACGTGAACAAAATCTTTTTGTGAGTCAGGAATAAAAGTACAGGGAGACAAATTCCCGTTTGAGCTAAAGTATATTCTTTCCGATTTTACGTTGTTTAGAAAATCCAAAAGATACTTGGAATTAAATGCTATTTCTATCAGATCTCCTTCCACTTCCGCAGGTATGTTGCTCTCGTGATGACCTGTTTCCTCTGAAAGAGATGTAATTTTCATTTTTCCTTCCGGATCAAAGCGTATTTTTATTGTGTTATTACCTTCTTTTGCGAAAATATCGGTTAATTTTACCGCTTCGGAAAATTGGATAGTATCAAAATCTGCTTTTATTATGTGTTCAGTAGGTATTATTTTTTTGTAATCGGGGTAGTCTCCGTCTATAACTCTTGTGGCAATCAACGTATCCTCTGATTTAAATAGGCCTAGATTTTCGTTTTGGTTCAAAGTGAATTCTATCGGCTCCTGAGAGGTTGAAAATATTCTTGCTACTTCTACGAGAGTTTTTGCAGGAATTACAACTTTGAAGTCATCCACATCTCCCTGTATCTTAATTATTTTTTCCGATAGTCTAAAACCATCTGTTGCTGTAACCGTAAGTTTGTTTTTTGAATAATCTATGTATATGCCGGTAAATATGGGTCTGCTGGTATCAACTCCGGAAGCAAATGCTACTATATTTATAACTTCGTTCAATGTAGCAGGATCTATAGATAACCCCTTTGCATCTTTTGGAAATGTGGGAAGATTAGGAAAATCCTTTGAACTATTTCCGTTGAACCTCGACTTCGTGGTTTTCGAGCTAATTATTAGAATTTCATCTTTTGTTTGTGCCTCTAATGTTCCCGGCGATAGATTTGATATAAAATCTTTCAGCAATTTAGCAGGTACAGTTATTGATCCGCTTTCTTCCACCGAAGCCCCGACATAAGTGGTAATTGCCGTTTCAAGGTTTGTAGCTGATAATTTTATTCTTCCCTTTTCTGTTTCAATTAAAACATTTGATAGTATCGGCAACGAGCTTTTTGTCGGTACCGCGTGCATTATAGTTTGCAGACCTTTGGAGAGATTTTCTTGCAAAAAGGAAAATTTCATGATTATTTTTTATCCCCTTCTTTTTTTGAATTTTTTTTCAGTTTTAGAACTACCCGTCTATTTTCTCCTTCGCCTGTACTTTCAGAGATTATGTCGTCGTAATCCGAAACTAACATGTGTATTTGTCTTCTTTCCCATGAGTTCATTCTCGGTAGTTCTGTATCCTTTTGGAAAAATCTTACTTTATCTATAAAATTTCTGGCCATATCCTGGAGCTTCTCTGTTTTTTTATCTTTGTATCCATTTATATCTATAGTTAATATCGGCTGAGTTTGTGTTTGTTTGAAAATCATTAATCTCAAAATGTTTTGCAGTGCTTCTAAAGACTGACCTCTAAAACCTATTAAGAAATTTAAGTTATCTCCGGAAATATTGATTCTGAAATTATTTTCCTCCACCTCATCTATCTCTATATCAGGAGAGACCTTCATGTAGTCTAATATTTTATTAAGATTAGTTTCTAATATCTCTTTTGTTTTCATTTGTCTTTTAAGATTATATAACAATAGGGGTAAGTTTAACTCTTTTTATTGGATTCTGTTTTTTTAAGCCACCCTTTTAAACCCCCCAAGCCTGAAAAATGATATGTCTGTGCTATTTGGAAAAGTGTTGACACCAAAATGTAGAGCATTACCCCGGAAGGAAGTGTTATCCCAAATATGAAAAACATTAAAGGCATGATGTACTGGTTTTGTTTTTGCATCGCCTGCGCTATATCATCTGTTTGGCTTTTGGTGTGTTTGACAGCCTTTGTTGATGTCTTGGAATATGGAGACATCATCTTTGTTGCAATGAATTGGGCCACTACTGTAAGTACTGTGATTATTAAATAAGGATCCGGTTTTACTAGATCCAGATATAGGAATTTTGTAGCTAAAGATTCTCCCTGTGAAAATTTGAAGGCATCAAAGTATATATCAGCATTCAATGCTACTAAGTCGGTTGCCATTGTAAGTTTGACCAAAGCTCTGTAGATGGCAATCATCAAAACAAACGTAATTATTGTAGTTATGCACCCTGCGCCGGGGTTTATTCCATGCTTTTTAAAAAGTTCCATCTGAAGTTCAGCCTGTTTTTTCTTATCATACTTGAACTTTTGATTGATTTTTTCTAATTCCGGTTGAATGTCTCTTTGTTTTTTAGCCATCTTAATTGAAGGTAGTGTTACAGGGATTAATATTGCTTTGGCTATTATTGTAAAAAGTATTATCGATATACCTAAATTTCCGGTCAATCTGTACAAAGCTATTAAAAAATTAAAAATTGGATTTATTAAAATTGCATTCCACATATATTTCTTTTAAATTTTAATTATTTTACAGGATCGTATCCCCCTTTGGAAAATGGATTGCATCTTATTATTCTTTTTAAACCCATTAAACCCCCTTTTAAAACCCCGTACTTTTCTATTGCCTGATAAGTATACTCTGAACAAGTAGGGGTATATCTGCATACTTTTATACCTTTCTCATCAAGAGAGAGGTGTTTCTTGTAAAACTTTATTAAATTCAGCGCTAATTTCTTCATAGCTTTTATCTTGGCAAGAGATTTTTGGATGTATAACTACCCAGAGATTTTCTCTCCCTATTTTATTAAGATTTTCTTTTACTATCTCTCTAAAAATTCTTTTTATCCTGTTTCTCTCCGTGGCTTTTTTGCTAAATTTGTTGGAAACCACAATCCCAACTTTTGTAGGACCCTCGTAATTTTTAGGTTTTAGAAAATACATATGGAAGTATTTTCCGTGAACATATTTTCCATATTTTCTGGTTACATTAAACTCAAAATCCGAAGAAAGTCTATTTCCCCTTTTAAGCATTAAGATATTTTTAAACCTAGTTACTTTCTACTTTTTGTTTTCTACTTTACTTCTTTTAGAAACTGCGATTCTTTTTCTACCCTTGGATTTTCTTCTTTTAATAACGTTTTTTCCTCCGGGTGTGGACATCCTCTTTCTAAACCCGTGCTTCTTCAGACGTTTTGTTTTTTTTGGTTGCCATGTTCTTTTAGTTTTAGGCATATTTTAGACTCCTTATTTACAGGTGGAGTTTATAAGATATTTGGGGTATAGTCAACAATATGAATGACGTAAAACCCACCATAAAATTTGAAGATTTTTCAAAAATAGATATGAGAATTGGAACAGTAGTTTCTGCGGAAGAAATATCAGGTTCCGAAAAGCTTTTAAAGATGGAAGTAGATTTTGGGGATGTCGGAAAAAGACAAATTTTAGCAGGAATAAAAGCTTGGTATGATCCTTCGAGTCTTGTTGGAAAGCAATTTCCCTTCGTTATTAACATAGAGCCTAGGAAAATGATGGGTTTTGAATCGCAGGGAATGCTTTTAGCCGCAGATTCCAACAATACCGCTGTTGTTTTACTTCCTGAAAAGAGTGTTGGAAATGGTATTTCAGTTAGATAATTGCAAATGACTTCCGGAAAATCCAAGTTTTATTACATAAAAACTTTTGGTTGTTATGCTAATGAGGTTGATTCAGATCTTATCGCCGGTGTATTAGAAGAACTTGGTTTTAAGGAATTAAAAAGAAAACCCGGCAACGAAACTTCTGAAATCAAATACGCGCTTAAAAATTCTGATGTTTTGATAATAAATTCATGCTCGGTAAGGCAAAAAAGCGAGGATAAAGTTTA
>DAOSPG010000034.1:0-4306 GCA_035374605.1 bacterium | reverse complement strand
GGTCATACGAAAAAACGATTATTGCCGGAGAACATAAAGCAAATTCCAATCCAGACATTATTCAGTTAAAAAATGGTTGCTACCGAATTTACAGCCACGGCGTAGGAGAGAATAATGACGGTATGCATAACATTTACAGTTATTATTCCTGCGACGTGTCAAATTGGGAATTTGAAGGAGTAAGAATCAAAAAAGCGGCCATGCCCGCTGTCGTGATGACGGAAGACGGAAAAACAAGAATATATTTTCAGCGAGGAGCGGACGGTATGAACGGAATAGTAACCGCTGTTTCCGATGACGGTTTGCGTTTTACGAATGAAAAATTGTTGCTGGCTTTGAATGAAGGAGAACTGGCGGGAATAAAATCTTTCGCTCATTTGGAACTTGTCAAAACCGATAAAGGTTTTCGCATGTATTTTGACGAAACCGGTTTGACTCCTCAAGATTTTGAAAAATATAAAAATAATAAAGATTGGCAGTGGGGAGTAACAAGAATTAGAAGTTTGTTTTCGCCTGACGGATTAAATTGGAAATTAGACCCGGGAATAAGGATTGATTATGAACAAAAACCACTGGATTTGATGCAAAGGGCCGGAAGTTGCACTGTCATTAAAGAAGGAGATGAATATCACATGTTTTTCAACGCTGGTTTTTCTCCGTGGGAAGATACTAAATGGTGGAAGAGAATGAGTTGGAGCGGAGTTTATGAAGCCGTATCAACCGACGGCTTGAATTGGGAGATTATTGACAATGATTTAATGCGTGGAAGCGACCCCAAAATTATCAAAATGGGAGACAAATTAAAAATGCTGATTTCCGAAGATTCCGGCGGTGAAAGCACGCGATACGACGGAAGCAATTCTATCGTAATTTATGTGGTAAGATAGAATTTGACGAAGTTAAAGGCGGCGCGCCAACTTCGTTGGCACGAAATTCGGCGGCGGAAAGCGAGGGCGGGCAAAAATTCCTTCCCCCCAACCCCCTTCCTTTTTGCCCGCCCGGGCGTTTCAGTTTTGCGCGCGAAGCGCGCAATCATTCTGGGTTTTGCTCGAAAAATGTTCGAACTTCGTCCAAAAAACACCGTCAAATTGTAAATTCTGGATTTCTTTGTTTTGTGTTTCTTCAACAATTGGAAGACAAATAAAAGTTTCTTTTCTTGAGACACTCTCCTTTTTGTTTGCTTGCTCTTTGATCTTATCCAACTTTTCATAAGCAGCCTAATACTAATCCAATGGTCATCCTTATCCCACAACACATATGTACAGATAATAAAAACCTTTATTAAAATTATATTGTATAGAAATTGATTCCATGTTAGTATATAAATAGAAATAGAGTTTGTATTAGCAATTTCACGCATAACATGAATAGATATCTAAACAAAATTATCAAAGGTAATTGTATTGAGGTATTAAAAGAAATACCAGAGAATTCTGTTGATTTAATTTTCGCTGATCCACCTTATAATTTGCAGTTGCAGGGAGATCTTTATCGTCCCAATCAAACTAAAGTGAATGGTGTAAATGATAAATGGGACAGATTTTCTTCATTTGAAGAGTATGATCAATTTACTCATGATTGGCTCAAGGCATGCAGGAGAGTGTTAAAAAAAGATGGCACAATTTGGGTGATTGGCACTTATCACAATATTTTTCGCGTCGGGAAAATTATGCAGGACCTAGGATTTTGGACACTTAACGATATTGTTTGGATTAAAACAAATCCTATGCCTAATTTTAAAGGTACACGGTTTAACAATGCTCAAGAAACTCTAATTTGGGCTGCAAAACACCAAAAGTCAAAATATACTTTTCACTATAAATCAATGAAGGCATTTAACGATGATAAACAAATGAGGAGCGATTGGTATATTCCTGTTTGCAATGGGAAGGAAAGAATTAAAATAAATGGAGAAAAGGCTCATTCAACTCAAAAACCAGAAGCATTATTGTATAGAATCATCATAGCAACCTCTAATCCAGGAGATATTATTTTAGACCCTTTTATGGGAAGTGGAACAACTGGTGCTGTCGCAAAAAAACTTGGACGAAATTTTATAGGAATCGAAAAAGAAGATATCTACATCAAAATCGCCAAAGAAAGAATTAAAAAAAATAAACAGATTAAAAATGATCTCTTATCATATGCGATTGAGGAAAAAAGAACAAAAGTACCATTCGGAAATTTGATCGAAGCTGGAATTATACAACCTGGTGATTTTCTGTATTCAAAAGACAAAAAATATAAGGCAAAAGTTTTAGCAAATGCGACTTTAGAATGGGATAACAAAACAGGTTCTATTCACAAGATAAGTGCAACCATTCTCGGCAAAACAGCAAATAATGGATGGCTATTTTGGTATGTCCCTCAATGTGGCGATTTAATTCCACTTGATGAACTACGTAATCGTTATATTAAAATTTTTCTAACTTAATACTATGCAATACGAAAAATTCAAGAATATTCTTAACGAAAAAATTTTCGAAGAATCAAAAGCAGTTTTAATTGAAAAAATTGCCAAAAATCCAAATAGATATATTGGCTTATTTAGACCAACAAAACCAAAAGCTAAAATTCTACAAAATCTACTACAATCCCATGAAATTCTTTTTGGCGATGCCTTCGAAATTATTATTGAAGAATATTTGCAGGAATTCGGTTACGAAATTTTAGAAAAGAAATTAATCAATAGCGATGACGACAAGTTAAATCTTGATCAATGCTTCAAAGTCAAGGATAAGGTATATTTCATTGAACAGAAGGTAAGAGATGATCATGATTCAACAAAAAAACGAGGGCAAATCTCCAATTTTGAAAAGAAATTAAGTGAGATGGCTAATAAATACAATGAAAGCAGTCTTCTCGGAATTTTTTATTTTATTGACCCAGACTTACATAAAAACAGAAATTACTATCAAACTGAACTAAAAAAAATGATGCACGATTATGGGGTTGAATTACATTTATTTTATGGTAAAGAGTTGTTTGACTTTTTACAACACGAAAACACATGGGGTGAAATATTAAAATATCTTGAAAAATGGAAAATTGAAATCCCAGACTTTCCAGAAACAAATTTTGATATCGATGCAGAGAGTTCGTTTGAAGAAATAAAAGATTTAGCACCAAGTTACTACAGAAAAATTTTTCAAGATAATGCAGTCTTTGACGAAATTATTTTAACAATTTTTCCAGAGAAAAAAACCTTACGACTTTTGCTTGATTATTTTAGATCAAAGGCATCAGAAAGAACAATTTATCAAACCATTGCTGATTTACTCCAAGCTAAATTATAAATTATGTCCCATTTCCCAAGAAATAAAATTATATGGGGCAATTGTATTAAGGTTCTCAAGAGTTTCCCAGAGAATTGTTTTGATTTGATTTTCGCCGATCCCCCTTATAACCTACAATTACCCAAAAACAGAAAACTTGTGCGAAAAGATGGTTCTGAAGTTCTTCCTGTAAGTGATAAATGGGATCAGTTTGAAGATTACGAAGATTATGATAACTTCACTCAAAATTGGCTAAAAGAATGCCAAAGGGTTTTAAAGTCCACTGGAACAATCTGGGTGACAGGGATGTATCATAACATTTTCCGTGTTGGGAAAATAATGCAGGACCTAGGATTTTGGTTTTTAAATGATGTTATTTGGGTAAAAATTGATGCTATGCCCAATTTTAATGGAAGAAGATTTACAAATAATCACGAAACTCTAATTTGGGCAGTTAAGAATAAAAATTGCAAAGAGTATACTTTTAATTTTGAATTGTTAAAGAAAATAAACGGTGGGAGACAAATGAAAGATACGGACTGGAATTTTTCAATCTGTAAGGGTTCTGAGAGATTAAAAGATGAGAATGGCACAAAAGCACATCCAACACAAAAGCCTCTTAAACTTGTCCAACAGGTTTTGCTAACCGCAAGTAACAAGGGTGATTTAATTCTAGACCCATTCCTAGGGAGTGGAACAACCGCTGTTGCAGCAAAAACCCTTGGCAGAGATTGGATTGGAATTGAAAAAGAAAAAAGATATGTTAACTTAGCACAAAAAAGACTAAATACTTATGAAGTTTCAATCAGTCGAAGCAAACAAAAAACATAAATATTTCAAGGATTTCCCTTCTTAGAAAATTTTCAACAAAAGAAGTTTCAACCCTTCCTTATAAAATATGCATAAAAACCAAAAGGAAGTACTACTAAAAGTATCAAAATGATAAAATTATAAAAGATATAAGGGGCTTATTCTTCCCCTTCCTCATCAGAATCACTATCCTCTTTCCCTTTTAATATCTCTTTATCACT
>DAOSPG010000033.1:3028-4512 GCA_035374605.1 bacterium | reverse complement strand
TGACGTTCATTCCTATGTGAGAAGGCAACAAACATGGTTTAAAAGAAACCCCGATATTGAATGGTTTGATATATCACGAGACGATTTTGAAGAAATAATATACAATAGGATTAAGGAGAATATAAAAAATGGATAAGCAAATTGTAATTTCTTTAAAAACAATACTTTTTACACTTCTTATATTTTTAGGTATTTTTGTACTTTATAAACTTGGCCCTATCATAGGAATAATTTTCTTAGCTACTTTAGTGGTAATTTGCATGGAACAGCCAATTAATTATTTCATGCGAAAAATTCTTTTTAATAAAAAAATTTCCAGAGGTGTAGCCGTTTTAATATCGTATCTATTATTAGTTTTAGTGCTTGTTGCTGTGGTAACTTTTGTTGTGCCTCCTTTAGTAATTGAAGTACAGAAAATGCTGGTAAATTTACCCTCAATTATTTCCGGTATAAAAGTTCCTGAGGGGTGGCAATTGTCTTTTACGGATATGATTCCCGAAACATCAAAAATTTCTTCAGGGGTAGTAAATGCAACTTTCTCCATATTTTCCAATGTTGCTACTTTTGTAAGTATTTTGGTTATTTCTATATATATGTCGTTAGATTGGGAGAATATAAAGAAAGGTTTTATATCTATTTTTCCTAAGAAAACTCAAGATAAGGTAGAAGAAACTATATTGGAAATAGAAAAAAATGTAGGAGCGTGGATAAGAGGGCAGTTGCTTTTGATGTTAATCATTGGAGTTGGGAGCTTAATAGGTTTATCTATTCTTGGTGTTAAATATGCAGTTGGTTTAGGCTTGTTGGCCGGACTTTTTGAGGCAATTCCTAACGTAGGCCCGGTTTTATCTGCTATAGTTGCAGGCACTATCGGCTTTACAGATTCTCCGATAAAAGGTCTTGGGGTAGTGGCTTTGTTTATTGTTATTCAACAACTGGAGAATAATTTAATAGTACCTAAGATTATGGGCAAAGTGTCGGGTTTCAGACCCCTTGTTGTTTTGCTTATCTTGCTTATTGGTGCTAGTTTGTTTGGTATTATCGGTGCAATATGTGCTATTCCGGTAACGATGATAGCTTCCATAGTTTTAAAGAAGTTTTTGATAACGGAAGAATGATTTAAGCACGGGAAGCCAATAAGCCAGATTCTGTTTTATCCGATCATCTATCTTCGCCCCATCTTCACACCTCGTCGAGCAGACTTAAAAGCGGTGTTTTCGTGGGTTTCTGCGGGGTGGGATTGCCCGTTTCACTCTTTCTTCATATCCTTGAAAGTTTACGAAGAAAGCTCGTCTCTGTTGCTCTCGGAAAATGTTAATTCACCTTCCGTTCCTGTCGATTTTCATCGGCAGGACACCAGCGATTGCCCGTCGGAGGTTACCCCCCGATCCCCTGCTCTGCGCAGTCTGGACTTTCCTCTTCCCGCCTTAGTTTTCACCTTGGCAAAAAGCGATCAGTCGGCTTCCCGTGCCTGTATTTTACCA
>DAOSPG010000033.1:0-2928 GCA_035374605.1 bacterium | reverse complement strand
TTTCAAATGAAGAAGATAGACCAATTGTTGCCGGTATATTGATAAAAAGATGGAGAGAAAATATGAAGCTTGATGTTGATGCCACTACTCAATACTCCGTAGTCCCAACAAGATTATGTAAAGGACAAACATTTTGTGTTCCTTCTATGGAAGACGTTTCTGATTTTAATTGGTGGCCCAAGGATTTGACTGAAGAAGACATAAAAATTGAAAATCCTTATAACACCCGAGTAAATGTAGGGCTCCCCCCAACCCCGATTTGTAATCCAGGTTTATCAGCAATATTATCCGTTTTGAATTATGAGGACAGCCCGTATTATTATTATTTAACTGCAAAAGATGGGACTACCCACTACGCAAGAACCATCTTCGAGCATAATCAGAATATTGCTAAATATCTTACGGATTAATTTTTCAAAGCTTTCATTATCAAATCTTTTGTAATTTTTATTCCGTGATCTTCAAGTATCTGGCTTTTTACGTATATTGGCACATTCATTTCTTTTGCTACTTCGACCCCATCTTTAAAACTAATATTAATCTCAAAAACTTCTTTATTGTTTTTAATTGTTAAGTAAGTATAGAAAGTGTTTTCATAATGATAGTAAATTTTTATATGCAAAACTTTTGCTCCTATTCCTTCTATTACTCTTTTTATACTATTGTAAATTGTTGGGGTGGTAGATGATTGGACATGATCATTCTCAACTTCTATCGGGAGTAGAATTTTTAAGGATTTACTGAATAAATAGAAAGTTGAAGATTGTAGATATGGTACTTCTGTTATAAATTTTACTGGTTTATACATATAAAAAAATTTACGTTATAATAAGCATATAAATATGCCCAATCTGTTCAAAAATGCCTATGACAAAATAGAAGGTATAAAAGGAAAGAAGCTTGTTTATACCCTTATCGTGATATTCTTGGTATTTACACTAGTAGGATTTCTTGTTGGTTATCTTATATCTCCAAAATTAATTGAAGATGAAGATTTGGGTACTAATCTTTATGGAGAATCCTTGCAAAATCCAAAAGAGAGCAAAATTGAGATTGAAGGCAAGGTTACTTATGTAAATCCGGAGATGTATCCAATGGAGGATATTTATTATTCCTTAAGTGATAGCGATGGGAAAGAAATTTATCTTTTAAGATCCAGAGGCGAGGAGTTAAAGTTACAGATGGTAGAAGGTTTGAATGTAACAGTTGTCGGAAAATTGAAAAAATTAAAAGATGGAAAAACAGATGTTTTAGAAGTAGAGGAGGTAATTATAAAAAGTGCCGCAGATTGAATTTAGAAATGTAACAAAGGAATATATTCCGGGAATAAAAGTTTTGGATGATGTTTCATTTTCTATTGAATCAGGAGAATTTGTCTTTATCATAGGGCCTTCCGGAGCCGGAAAATCTACAATAATAAAGCTTTTACTGCGCGAGGAAAATCCGGAATCCGGAGAGATATTTTTTGAGGGGAGAAATATTGCGGAAATTACCCCCAATGAAATGCCTGATTACAGAAGAAAGATAGGTGTTGTTTTTCAGGATTATAAACTTTTGGACTCGAAAACCGTTTATGATAATGTTGCTATATCTTTGGAAGTGGTTAATTCGGACGAGGAAGATATAAAAAATATAGTCCCTAATGTTTTGAGTTTAGTTGGTCTTTTGGATCATGCTTCCTATAAGCCGGAAGAACTTTCCGGGGGTGAGAAACAAAGAACAGCAATAGCGCGTGCCTTGGCTCACGAACCCGATGTTTTAATAGCTGATGAAGCAACGGGTATGATTGATCCCGATTCTTCCGACGAGATAGTTGAAATTTTAGAGAAAATAAATTCTTTAGGCACGACAGTAATAATGGCTACCCATGATCAAAGAATAGTTGATAAATTAACAAAGAGAGTTATTAAAATTCATAAAGGTAAGCTTGTTTCCGATAAAAAAGGAGGAAAATATCGTGCCTAAAATGTGGAAAAATTTAAAACATTATTTAGAAAAGGAAAGATTAATGAGTTTATCTCAGTTTTTGGCTATGACTGTAACCTTTCTTTTGCTGGGGATTTTTATTGAAATAATAGCAGTTTCCCAAACGATGTTGAAATATTTAGAAGATCAGGCTCAAATTACAGTTTTTTTTAAAGATGAATTCGGAGAAGATAAAATACTTTCGTTCAAGAGTAATTTAGAATCAGATCCCAGGGTTTTGGAGGTTAATTATATTTCAAAAGAACAGGCTTTAGAAATTTTTAAGGAAATAAATAAGGATCAACCTGTTCTTCTGGAGTCTATTTCCGCTAGTATTCTTCCGGCAAGTTTAGAAATAAAGACGAGAAAAATATCAGATTTGGAGCCACTGACTAACGAATTACAAGGCAAAGAGGGGGTTGAGGAAGTGCGGTTTTACAAAGATGTTGTAGAAAGATTTAGATCAACCAGCAATACTGTTTATATAGTAGGTTTTATTCTGGTGGTAGTGTTTTTCGTTATATCCTACTCAATTATCATATCCTCGCTTAGAAATCTTATTAATTCAAGAGGGCCTGAATTGGAGATTATGAAATTAGTCGGAGCGTCCGATTCATACGTTAAAAACCCGTTTATTTATCAAGGTATGTTTTTCAGTGTAGTTTCCGCTGTTGTTGCTTCTATAATAATGCTATTAGTGGGTTTTGGAGAACTTAAGTCGGGAGTATTTTCGGAAGGGTTATCTTTTGGTTTTCTTCCGCACATTTTTATCAGTCCCTTAATTTTTTCTTTAATATTAGCGTTTATACTAATATTATCGGGATTCTTACTTGGATATTTTGGTAGTAATGCGGCAGTTAAAAAATACCTAAAATATTAAAAAATGCGAAATAAAAAATTTTTTCTTATAGTAACCATATCTTTATTTGCTTTTCTTGTACCTTTTTCAGGATTGGTTTCGGC
>DAOSPG010000032.1:2627-4650 GCA_035374605.1 bacterium | reverse complement strand
TTTACCCATATTCCTCCTAAAACAAGCCAATTTACATAAAAAGGATAATTTTTGGCCATATGTTTCAAATAAAAAGTTTTCATGGCTGATGTGGATTCTTTTGAGATTTTAACTTTCATCCACTCTTTAGTATTCAATTTTTCAGTAGATTTACGATCAAAAACCTGACCTTTAAAAGATATTTTCTCATAACTGGTATTCATTGCGTTTTCAATATCTTTTGCAGTGTTTCTGCCAACCGAAGCTCCCTTGTAATGAAGAACAGCAATGTTTCCCAAATACATTATTTTAAATCCGGCTTTTTTTGCTCTATAACAAAAATCAATATCTTCTCCATAAAGAAAATAATCCTCATCCCACTTTCCAATTTTCTCGTGGACATCCGGTCTTACGCACATAAAATGAGATATGCACACATCTATTTCGTGAATTGAATTAAAATCCTCATATCCTTTTGTGTATTGATTAAAAATTTTTGACTTTGGAAATAATCTATCAAAATATAAAAAATGGGTAATTGAAGCCCATGGAGTTGGAAAACCTCTATGAGCATCCAAATCTATCTTTCCATCGCGGGTAAAAAGCTTGGGAGTAGAAATACCAACATCGGGATTTTCATCCATAAATTTTACAATTTTCTCCAAAGCTTCTTTTGTCGGAAATGCATCGGTTCCAAGATAAATATAATAATCCCCCGAAGCTTTTTTTAAACCCGAATTATAACCCGCCGAAAGTCCGTTGTTTTGACTTCTTATCAAAATTACACGGAGATCTTTTCCAAACCTTTTCTCCACATAATCAGCCGAACCATCAGGAGAATCATTATCCACAAATATTACTTCGCAATTACTCCAGGAATTTAGCAAATTAGTTATATTTTTTTCTATCAAACCCTTAGTAGCGTAATTTACAATAATAAACGAGAGTTTCTTTTGATTCATATGACTACAAGATTATAACAATCATCCAAAAAGGCTTCAATCTGATAACATATATATGTTGTGAAAAAATCATTGAAGAAAATAATTTTCGTAGGATTTGGAAATGTCTTTAACGCTGTTCTAGGATTTGCATTTCTTTCGGCAGTGGCAAAAACGCTGGATCTGGAGTCATTCGGAAAGTATGCTCTTATAACTACACTTTTAGTTGCGGTTTCAAAAATAATTGACTTTGGAACCAATTCAGTTTATGTAGCTGAAGCTATATCTACGGAAGATAAGTCTCTGATTAATAAGTTCTACACGCAAAAACTACTGCTTTTAGGAATATCAATTCCAATATCACTGGTACTTTTATTTATTTTAAAACTAAATACCGAAAAGTTAGTTTTATATTTCATACTCGGGCTTGTGGCTTACGCTATAAATTACACTTTAAATGCCTTCTTTCAAAAAGATGAGAAATTCATTCACTTAGTTTCTTTGAATACACTGCCTGCACTAATCAAAGGAATATTCGCATTTTTAATATTTTCGGGTTCAATATACTTAAATTTGGAACAAGCTTTCATGATTTTCTCTTTATCTATTTTCTCCGGTATTGCGCTGATAATTTTTCTTTCAAACGAATATAAAAAATTCAAATTTGATTTTTCGGAAATAAAAAAATATTTAGAAAAATGCACTCCCGCAGGAATTTCTCTTTTGATATACGAAGGATGGCCTTCAATAGCAAATTCTATCGCAAAAATATCCAAGGATTTTTCAAATGTCGGTATTTTTTCAATAGCGGAAAAAATTGCCAACATAATGCTCTTGGGAGCAATATCTATTTTCACTGTTCTTTTGCCAAAAAACGCCCGCGCCAAAAAAAGGAACGAGAAATTTGATTTTAAGGAAGTTTTCATAATATCAACTTTCATTATAGTTTTGGCGTTTTTTGGCACTCTTATTGCGAGAATATTCGTTGATAGATTTTTCGGAGATAAGTTTTCTGAATCTCTGCCGCTTTTAGGATTTTTAATATTTGCCAGCGCTTTTACTTCAATTCATACATTTATGGAACATTATTTTTTCATAGAAGA
>DAOSPG010000032.1:0-2527 GCA_035374605.1 bacterium | reverse complement strand
TGAGGTCCATTCAAATCCGATGTGTAAACCATCTCCCTATTCAAAAAAAGATAAAACAGGGAAAATATAACAAGAATATAAACAGAAACAAACTTAAACGACCAACTATTTAATTTTTTAATTTTTTTCATCACAAAATCCAAACATTTTTCAATAAAACTTCCTACCATTAAGCAGACAGCAGGATAAATGGGAATTATGTACCAAATAAGTTTTGATTTAGCAACTGAAAAGAACAAAAAGATACTTACCGCCCAAATTGACAAAAACACATATTTCTTGTCCTTTTTAAAAGCCTTAAAAATCGCGTGAGGAAAAGCTCCAAGTAAAGCCACAAACCAAATTCTCATACTTACTTTCATAACTACAAGATACCAAAAAAACGGATTTCCTTTTCCTTCTATAGCCGATGTGGCTCTATCCCATACGTGATAAAGAAAATATTTATCAACGAAAGATTTTCCAAAGTTTTTAAACATAAAATAATGCCAGGGAAACGCTACCAAAAAAGCAGAGAAAATAATAAAAAAATATTTGAGAAGAAGTTTTCCGGAAAATTTCTGTTTGTAAAAAATAAAAAGAAAAATTTCATAAAGAGCTATTACCAAAAACGGAAGAAGTCCTATAACACCTTTTGTCATCACAGCTAAACCTATAATCAATCCCGATAAAAAGTAGAAATAGTTTTTTTCGGAATTTTTTGCCTGCCAGTAAAGATACAAAGACAAAGTAATAAAAAATGTAGTTGTGATATCAAGCATTGAGGCCCGGGAGTAATACAAAAAGTGAACAGTTGTTACAAGAGCCAAAGAAGAAATAAAAGCAGATGTTTTATTAAAAAACTTCTTCCCCATCAAATAAACTAACAAAACAGTCAAAAATCCGAATATAGCGCTTGGAAGTCTGGCAGACCAGGAATTAAATCCTAATATTTTCATAAACCCGGACATCATCCACATATATAAAGGAGGTTTTTCAAACCATCCTTTTGAGAGACTATCCCAATGAGGAACGAGATAGTCATTGTTAACCACCATATTTTTTGCCACTTTCGCGTAAATTGCCTCATCCCAAGGAATAAGATGATTTTTCCCCAATCCGACAAATATTAAAAGAAAAGACAAAAGCGCAATAACTGCAAATAAAATCTTATCGTTGGTGAAAAAACGAGCAAATACTTTTTCAAACCAATCCTTTCCAATTGTTCCAACCGCCCAAACAAAATAGGAAAAAACCAAAATCCAAAAAAACTCCGAATTATAGGAATAAAAAATTCCGGCTACATACCAACCAAAAATCACTGACGCCAAAATTCCTCCCATCAATCTTTTATTTTTATCTTTTTCCGTAAAAAAGACATAAAGAGGCGCAAATAAAGCAAACAAATAAAAGGTAAAAAGAGGAATAGAACCGATAATACCGGTTTCCGCTATTGATTCCCCCCATATCGTATGAGCGGGAACTCTGTTAGTTAAAGCCGCTGTATCGCGGGAAAAAAACTCAGGAGCTATTTTTGTTTTACTGAAATGTTCAAAGAAAGATCCGTAACCGCCTCCTAAATAAGGATACTTTTCAAAAATCTGATAAGTTCCTCTCAAGAGCATAAAGTGAGAATCAAATGAGTCTATTCTGTAATTAAAAGAATCTCTGACATATTTTCTAAAACTACTTTTCTTATCACTGTACTCAATAATTAGCGGTGTAGATATTAAAACCAGAGCAATGAAAATATACAAAATTCCTTTTGCACCGAATTTTTTTATTAAAACTATCGTAAGAAAAAACAAAAACGAAAAACCAGTTAACATCCATGCGGTTCTAGAATTTGTTAAAAGCAAAGAAGATAAACAAACCAAAAATATAAAAATATTAAAAATCTTACGTTTTGCTCCTTTTTCTGTAATAAAGAAGTAAAAAACAACAGGTAAAAGAGCGGCTAAGAAGGCTCCGTAATGATTAACATCCCAAAAAAGAGACCCTACTCTTGGAATCTTTCCCGGAACCGGCCACATGGCTCCTATAACATTTTCTGTTTTGTAGTAGTAAAAAAGCTGAAAAAATCCAAAAAGCGAAAGCACAAAGGCTACAATTGTCAAAAATTTTAAATATTTTAAAATTTCAGCGGGATTTTCCCGAAATGTAAGGTAAAGATAAATTCCTAAAGCAACAACTGTAGTTAAAAAACCAAAAAGCAACAGACTTGCCTGAAGATTTTTTGAAAAAATTATTGAAATTCCTCTTGTAAGCCAAACTAATAAAATCGTTGCGATGAAGGGATCTTTTAAGAAAGGAAGCAGGGATTTGATGCCCCCGTTTTTAACTGCATAAAGATAAACTTTAGTTATTCCCGAACACAAGAGAGCTGCCATAAATATTCGTATGGGCATCAAATCCCATCTATAAAAACTGAAAATCTCTTTGTGCAGAAGAATTGACAGTACAATTAAAACGTAAAGAGACAGCTTGAAATTTTTATAAATCAAAAAATAAGAAGCTAAAAATATTAAAATTATCGGAATTAGATAAA
>DAOSPG010000031.1:0-5103 GCA_035374605.1 bacterium | reverse complement strand
ACACCGTTCCTCTACCAGAAAAATGGTTTAGATTGTTGAGATTCTCTCTGCCCTCAACTCTCTGCCCTCTGCCAAAAAGCTCGTCAGGGCAACACAATTATATCGATGGGTGTGTAACCCCCTCGTAAAAAAAGGTTTAGATGGTTGAGATTCTCTATGCCCTGCGCTCTCTGCCAAAAATTCTTTATCCCCAATAATCCTGTATAAGGAAATTGTTCGGCAACTTCTTCTTTGCCAAAGAGTTCACTGGACTCAGAAAAATGGGTGTCCTCTATTTATAGCAAATCAAAAATTCAGCAATCCATATACCAAACTTGTCTTTTCTACTCCTTTTATATTCCTTTCCAAAGGGTTAAAAATCCGTTATTGGTATCTGGCAGGGCTGTCCTGAAACTAAAAGTTAGTTTTGAGACAGCCCTTTTGGGAAAAAGGAAAGGAAAAAAGAATAGAAATTCGGTGCTTTCATACAACGAGGGGTTTACGCCACCATCGCTATCATTGTTTCGCCCTGACGGGCTTTTAGCATAGAGCAAAAAGCAAAGGACTAAGGGTTTTTCGCCATTTATGCCTGTGCAGTAAGTCATACGGGTAATCCTTGGAAACAGAATGCCCCAGTATTTTTTCCAGTTCCACTTTGACATTTTTTATGGTTAACGGAATTCCTTTTTCCGATTGTCTTTTTTAGCTGCTGCAATATATCTTCCTCTTCCTGCCAACTTAAAAAAGAACTGTGATTTCCACCTCTTAGATGAATGCTTATCCCTTCGGCACCTTGGTCATTATAATTATATACCAACTTATTGATAGTATAAAACAAAACCCGATTATTTCTACTATTTCTTTGGCATCATAATTCCCTGTTTTTGCCAGATACAATGCCTGCCATCTATTCCTTTCCGCAATATCCTTACAGATAAGCATTCTCTTTTTCAGCTCTTCCACTGAAAAACTACCTTTCACTTTAATACTGTTCATTTCCTTGTCTCTATGTAAATTGAGCAAAATAATCAGATGTCGCTTAAAGACAGGTTGATTTATAAGTACTCTCTCTTTTGCCCTTTATTTCTTTATATTACTCAACACATTATTAATTATATTATCTATTTCTTTGATTGAAAAAGCTCCTTTTATAGTGCCATCATCCGTTTTTTGAGGTTTTTCTTCTGTTACTATTAAGATCCCATTTTTACCTCCACCCTGTTCAAAGGGCAAAATATCATTATCAAGATACCATTGAAATTTTTCATCCCATCTCTTTTTGTATTCAACATCATAAAGTAAGCCACAATGTTCCCAGAAATATGTAAAACCAGTTTCGTCATTTATTATAGTAAAATCGGGTAATTTTTCTACTCCATTAATTTTCAATGGTTTTTCATACATTGGTGAAAATCCTTTATCAAGAAGTCTTTGATAAATAATCAATTCACTTTTTGACCGAACCAATGTTTTGTCACTCGCTTGATGAATAAGATTTTTTTCCAAATACTGACCATCTACCTCTACCATATCCGGATCTTTAAATAAATTCGTTATTCTTTTTAATGTCTCGGATTTTTTGGGTGTAGAGTAGTTCTTAATATCAAAAATATTACCTTGGTATAGTATTATAATCTTATCTACCTGCCTAGTTAAAGCTGTATAAAGTAATTCTCTACTTAACAAAAAACAAGGATTTGGTAGTATAAGGAATACTCTCTTAAATTCACTTCCTTGTGCTTTATGAACAGTTAATGCATAAGCAAGCTCAAGAGGAGGATTATCTTCATCTTTAAAATTAAAAGATCTATAAATATATTTATAGCCCTTTTGAGATGAGAACTCTATTTCAGTATTTCCCGGATGTCCTTTGAAATTCATCTTATTCGTTTTAAATTGTCCTATAACAATTCCAATTTCACCATTTGCTACATATTTTAAACAATTCTCTTTAGGAAATACTAAATTTTCCTTCCAAACTGAATTTTCCAAATTAATTACTTTATCACCATACACAATTTCTTCTATACCCAATGGTTTGGGAATTTTTCCATTTTTACTTCTCGCATATTCCACTAGCTTTGTTCTGAAAAGTTTATGTATTTTACGATTAATAGCTTTAACCCCAAATATTTTCTCCCTAACAGGTGTAAGTATCTGCCAATTATCAATTTTATTTACTGCTTCCCTAAAGTTAAAATATGTTCCATTATTAGTAACATTTGCACCCATAATATCGTTAAATCCATCTATATCATTTATAGAAGTTAAACCAAGCTCTTCTACAAGTATCTTTTCAAATAAATCCTCAAATTCTGCTTCTGTTTCCCATTTTTCTAATCTAATAAAATCTTCCTTTTTATTCGTAATAAGTTTGCTGAATATATCATCTGCCGCCGGCTCTAGTTGTTCCCCGCTAAACCATTCTGCTAATTGTAAATCTTCTCTCTTTGAGCCACCTTGTCTACATTTTACTGTAAGTTCTGCATATCCTTTCCCAATTCTGGGAAATTTTCTTTCAATCTCTTCAGGTCTAATATAATTAATTATATCCACAAAAGGTCTGCCCGCTCCAATAGGTGGTAATTGACGATGATCACCTACCAGAATAAATCTTTTTACACCCCTTAAACATAAAAAGGTTGTAGCTAACATTTCTTCTGTAAGCATAGAGGACTCATCTATGATAACAGTTTCATATAAATCACATGTACCACCATCTAAAATATACTCTTGAGTATCAAAACGATAACGACCATAAGTAAAAAGAAATTGAGCTAAGGTTTTAGTTGTTACATTTTTATTTTTAACTATTTCCTCTATTCTTACCCGGGATTTTCCAGTTGGTGCTAAAAATAGTACCCCTCTATCTTCAATTTCCGGGTGACTCACAAGGATTGATAAAAGTGTTGTTTTCCCTGTACCGGCAGGACCTATTAAAACAGAAAATCTTGATTGGGATAATTCAGTTAAGGCAGCAGATTTCTCAATCCTTGCTCTTTTTTCTTGCTCATCAGTTTCTGTATTGATATTTTGATTAAAATGTTTCTCTATATATTTCATCCAATCGGTTTCAATAGATAATCTCTGTCCATTTATTCTATCATAAACTTTTTTACTAATCGTTGTTTTAGTTACCGAATAGCGACTTAATTGATATGCAACTTCTCCATCATTAATTTTTTCTTTTACTATAGCATCATTAAACGCATTTTCGGATAACATATAATAATCTTCGGTTAAATTACATTTTGGTTGTAATGGGTATTCTCTTATTTTAATAATTATTTCGGAACGAGGTAAAAGTGTATGTCCTAAATCAGAAGCAACTTCTAATTGTTGTATAGTTAGAGCTCTTATTCTATAATTATGGTATGGATCATCTTTATAGTTAAGACCATTTGGCAGTAAATTTTTCCCTGGATTTTGCAAATACATACCCAAATCTATTGTTTCAAAGCTAATAGGATAAATAGTGTTAAGAAGATCTTCATATATTTTATATGGGTTTTCTAAGTATTCGTTTTCAGTAGTTCTTATACATTTTTTCTCTCTCTCTTCTTTGTTATAAAGCAATTCTGCTTGTTCAATGGATAGATCAAATCTGCTCAATAAATACAAAAAGTTTAATCTTTCGGAATCATCTTTAGAGGCAAGATGCTTATAAAGATTCTTACAAGTATTTGGAATTAGCGAAGCAACTCTTGTTGATAAATATTGGGTAGTATTTTCTAACGCTTTTTCGAAATATTCCCAAGGATTTTCATCCTTATTTTTTAGTTTATTTATAATTTCAGCAGCTACAAAATATCCTTTTGATATCCCAAAAGCACAAAGGGCTGAACCCATACCGGGATAATCACTTCTCAATTTTTCTAATTTTGCAATCTCATTGTGTATCCATTGAATTGCATTTTGATTATTACTTCCTATACAAAGTTTTTCGGCTTTTTCTAAAGATATTTCACATTCCAAAAGTAACTTTATTGCTGTATCATTACTAACATGTTCTGCAACATAAGAAAACTCCAGTTGTTTATCTTTGGGTATCATAACAGCTATATCTGCCGGATTGAAATTTGGATTTTGTTTTTGATATTCTATTGCTTCATAATACGGGAGTAAAAAACCATTTTTTTTATCTTTGCGAATGGTATGCTGAACTCTATATTCCCAATAAGAAGCACTAAATTTTGAATTTGACCCATCGTAATAATCTGAAGGAATTATATTATGTATTTTACCCACTCCAATTAAAACTTTTCGCCCCTCTTCAATAAATGGAACTCGTTTTGCATAGCAAAATACTAATGACTCTTCTTCTTTAAAATGGGAAAAGAAACAATTAAGTAACTCATTCTGATTTTGTCCTTCCTGCACCCAAGTTGTATCTCTTTTTCCCCAATCTAAAATGGGTTCTCTTTGTTCATCATAATTTAAATCGTATAATTCTTTGTATTTTTGAGAATTTTCTTTAAGCATCCATTTATAGGGAATAGCACCAAAACAATATGGAGGATAAGTTACTCTTGTAGGTTTCAAATGACCATGACTTTTTGGTGATTTTTCTGAATATGGATGCTCTATATTTCTTACTATACTGAAATCTGACATAAAAAAGCCACGATCTCGTATACAAGCTGGAAATTCATTTTCTTCTAAATCTTTTATACTCTTTCCTGCTAAAAATGTTTCTTTATTTTCATCTTTTTTTTCATAAATTTCCTTTAATACAAGACAAGAAGAATTATCCTTAGGATTTTTACAAATGGAACCATCCCATTGATTATCATGCCAAGGTACTCTAACTGATAAGTGTTTAAAAGGATATGATGAATTGTAGCTCATTGCTTATCTCCTTCTATGAAGTTTTAATTATATTGCAAAATCCTTTATTATACTCTGCTCATAAAAGCTTTATAATTTCTATTATTTTTCTTTATAAATAATTCCTGTTTTCCTGTCAATTTATTTTTTTATTCTATTCTTCTTAAGACAAATTTATTATTTATTAACTCATTCAGTTGGAAATAGGAAGTTTGCTCAAATTAAGGTAAATGACATAAATGAAAAAGTGGTGGGTGATACAGGATTCGAACCAGTGACCTCTACGATGTGAACGTA
>DAOSPG010000030.1:4424-5632 GCA_035374605.1 bacterium | reverse complement strand
GAGTTTAGTACATCATCGGATCCGGCAATAGCGCCGGTATGAGATTGCATTGCTTTAGAAGCCGCAGAAGTTTTACCCGGCTTTAAAATAAAAACAGGATCATGTTTGGTAATTTTTTGAGAAATATCAACAAATCTTTGGCCTTCAACAATGGATTCTAAATATATCCCAATCGGATGGATTTTTTCAGAAGTGTTTTCTGCGCTATCTTTGGTGTCATTAAAAAGAGAAGATACTTCATTTTCTTTTTTTTCAAAAAAATATTCCAGTAAATCCGATTCGTTTAAACCGGCTTTATTTCCCAAAGTTACAAAATCAGAAAATCCCAAACCCACGGAGTTGCACCAGTCGAAAATACTCGTCGCTATAGCCCCGGATTGAGTAATAAAACTCATATTCCCGTCAAGGGAAACTGTCTTTCCAAAAGTAGCATTAATATTATTTTTGTTATTTACAAAACCCAGACAATTTGGTCCCAGAAGATTAATATCATACTCCTTGGCCATTGCAACGAGATCCTCTTCTAATTTTTTTCCTTCGCCGCCTATTTCTTTAAACCCCGATGAAATTACTACTACATTTCTAACATTCCTTTCCCCGGCTTCTTTTAAAGCACCTAAAACTAAATTGGAGGGAATTGCCATTATGGCTAAATCCGGAGATGAGGGTATTTCCGTCAAGCTCTTATAACACCTCACTCCAAACACTTCTTTTGCGTTAGGATTTACAGGATAAATCTCTCCCTTAAATCCCGAATCAAGCAGGTTTTTGAATATAACAGCTCCGACTTTTTCCGGTTTTCTGGATACCCCTAATATTGCGATGGATTTGGGTGAAAAAAATTTATCTAAGTTTTTGGGCATTAATTTAGTTTATTAACTTTTATCTATTGCGTCAATTAGCCGGTGAGAAGTTTAAATCGATTTACCATAGAAGGATACAACGTAAATGTAAATGAAAAACATTAAAAGAAAAACCATGCCTACCCATTTTGGAATGTTTTTACCTTTGTAAAAATGTAAAATCAGGAAGAATAAAAATGCTGTAGTAAATAAAAAACCTGATTCCATTAAACCGAGATTCATTTTTCCGCCTATTATATTAATGATTCCACCTATAAAAAGAAGGTTGTATAAGCTTCCTCCTACTATATGTCCGATTGTTAACTTATCTTCATCTTTTCTCTGACTTGATACGGCCGTGAACAA
>DAOSPG010000030.1:0-4324 GCA_035374605.1 bacterium | reverse complement strand
CGAATATCTTCTCCCATTAAAATAGCTGCGGGAAAAATCAGAAGGAAATTTACTATAGTGGATCCAACTATAGTACCGGAAGCCAACCCCACACCATCGCTGTCAGAAACATGAGACATTATAGAAACAGAAAGTTCGGGAAGGGTAGTTCCGAAGGATAAAACTATCATTCCTATTATGAGCGGGGATACTCTTAAAATATGCGACAACTTTACCGATAGTTTTACAAATAACTGCGTGGATATTAGAAGAATGACAACTCCGAATAAAAATCTTACTAAAGGAACGTTCATACCAAACATTATACGTTAATAACAAGAGCCCAATCAAACCTCACCGTTTTGTCCGGATCAATAAAGAATTTACTCCGTTATTAACTTATCTCATTCTTTTTCTCTTTAATGAAGTTTCTCCATCCTTCAATCCCGGCAACAAATGTAGAGAAAGGAAGATCTATTAAAACAGTAAAAAATGCGCTGACAATATTATATTCCCGCCATTTTTCAGCAAACCAATTTCCGAGTTTAGCCAAAGGAATAGAGAAAAAATCAAGAAAAAATTCTACCATATTTGCCTTTTCAAGCACTGTTATTTCCATTGACCTCCTTCTTATCACCATTGCCGAAGCTACAATCATTGCGACATTTATTGTATCTATGTACAAAGATGTCCACGGAACATTTGCAAGTTTAAAAACCCAAAATATTAGATAAAGCGAAAAAAGACCGCCGACCACATAGAAAAAAACGAAAACAACATCTAAAAACTTTCTGCTTTTTTTCCTTAATCTAATTTCGTACACGTCCAATTCCTCAGATTTGTACACAATTTTTTCAACCTCCTCTTTTACAACGCCCAGATTATCCTCCGAAGGAGGTTTAATCATCCAGACAAGGATGAACATCAATGCTGTTGGAATTCCCAAATCTGCAACTATAGCCCAGGGACTAAAATAACCACGTATTAACTTTGCAATAGGTATTTCAAAAATCAAAAGACTTGCAAATCCGGCTACAAAAATTGACAAGGTAGAAAATATTGCTAATTTTGATAACCGTTTTTTTAGAGTAGAAAACCTTGCTTTATAAGAAACCTCCACTGCAGACAGGAACGATTCTTTATCTAAAACCTTTTTATCAATCTCATCTAAATCTTCCCCTAATTTATCCATTGCGTCACCTATTAATAGGTACGGAGCGTCGTGTTTATCGGAAATCACATAGAACTCCGAAGCTTTAGGATAATTGAAATATTCTTCTATTTCATTCCTTATGTCAAAAATCTTATCAGTAAATTCAGAAAGCGAGTTTTCTAAGTGAGAGTCACAAAATTCAGGATATTTATATCTCAAGATATGAAAACTAATTATCGGTTCATCAAGATTAAATAATGTTTTGTGAACCGAAATATAGGTTTGAATATATCTATCTTCTTCAGAAACTTCATTCGGGGGAGTAATTTTTATTCTATCCAATAAGCATCTGGTCGTCAGATCCAAAAGGGCGGTTTCTCTTAACGGGGGATCTAAAACTTCTTCTATTTCACACGAGGCTATACTTATTACCCAATTATAGAAATTAATTCTTTCTTTCGTCTTGGCTTTTATCTCTTTTTTGTTTTCACTTTGTGTATCTACTTTTTCTATACGCGCATTATTCAATATATAAAGATATTTTTTTAGCAATTTCTGAATATCGTATATTTTCTCTCTGGGAATTTTTCCATTCGGAAAATAACCTGTTCTCACTAATTCGTTTACAAAAGGTTCTGCGGCTTCTTCGGGATTGACATCAGGAATGACGCTAATTCCATATAATTTTGAGACGAATTTTCTTTTTAAAACCCTCTCCACAACGGCCCTTCTTACTAAATGCTCTTCTTTCCAATCAACTACTCTTCTTACGCTTTCATAAAATTGGGCCACTTTAGAAGCTATTTCGTCAACATATATGGGGTTAGCCGCTTTTTTCTTTTCCTCAACTACCGCAATTTTAAATCTTTCTAAATAATCAAGAAATGGTTCGGAAAGAGTCTCAAATTCTTTATTTACATTTCTACTATGGGGTGGAACAGCACCTTTGCCTTCAACTTCCGCATTAACCTTGCGATTTCCTGTGCTTTTATAAGTTAAATTACCATTCTTTTCAAAACTAAAAGAACGGTTAGGGGAGATGGCACTTGCTATTTCGGAAGCTTCCTCAATCAATTTTTCTTCCGGTTGTAAAAACCCCGGCTCCCATGATGAAACTTCCTCATTATCTATTTTATTGTTTAATGAAGTTTCCGCTTCTGATTTCTCTTCTTCAACGACAGGAAAATCTGAAAGGTCTTCCCCTTCCGTTTTTTCCACAGGAATATTGTTCTGATCTTTCTTTTTTCTATTTAAATAAATTGTTCCTTCCATAACTACGGGTTATTATACCTTTTTTCGGATTATTTTTCTAACCAAGATTGTTACTTTAATTTTCTATTTTTGATTATTAGAGGAAGAGTTATAAGTAATCCCGAAGTTTCTTACTTCTTGAAGGATGTCTTAGCTTTCTGAGTGCTTTTGCTTCTATTTGCCTTATTCTTTCTCTCGTAACACCAAATTCCTTTCCGACTTCCTCAAGAGTTCTGGTTCTGCCGTCCTTCAAACCAAATCGCAATTCCAACACTCTTTTTTCCCGAGCATTCAAAGTATGCAAAACATCTCCAATGTGGTCTTTCAATAATTCTCTACTGGCAGATTCAAAAGGAGACAAGGTGGCCTCATCTTCAATAAATTCTTTTAATCTCGTATCCTCCTCCTTACCTACCGGGGTTTCTAAAGAAGTTGGGTTTTGGGATATCTTCACAATTTCACGGGCTTTTTCCGGATCTATTTCCATAACTTTAGCTATTTCTTCAGGTGTGGGAGATCTTTCATACTTCTGTTCCAGCTGACGCTCTATTTTTTTATATTTATTTATTGTCTCAACCATATGAACCGGAATTCTGATGACTTTTGCCTGATCAGCAATTGCTCTGGTTATGGCTTGTCTTATCCACCATGTAGCGTAAGTTGAAAACTTGAAGCCCCTTCTCCAGTCAAATTTATCAACAGCTCTCATCAAACCTATATTTCCCTCCTGAATAAGATCTAAAAATTGAAGACCTCTGCCCATATATTTTTTAGCTATTGATACAACTAGTCTTAAATTAGCTCTGGCCAAAATTTCTTTCGCGCGCTCAGCTTCCTCAGGAGTATATTTTTTAGCATTAGCTTGAATATCAGCTAAAATCCCTTCTGTTATACCCATTTCTTCACATATTTCTTTGGAGGTAGGTTTTCTTCCAAGAGATTTTTGCAAATCAGCAGTTACCTCTCTTAATCTCGCTGTTTCAACTTTTTTAGCCAACTCTACTTCTTCACTTTTAGACAAAAGGTCATATGTGCCTATCTCCTTCAAATACATTCGCACGGGATCGGAGGTTGTAGTTTTATCTAATTTAATCTTGGAAAGATCTATTTCCTCAAGCCTGGCCACTTTTTCAGCTTCCTTTTCAGAGCCAATGTCAAAAACGTCTATACCCGCATCCATCAATCTTTCATATAGAAAATCCAGCATTTCTATCTCTTCCTCAGCATTCGGGAAAAAAAATAAAACATCATCAAGAGTTAAATATCCCTGTTTCTTTCCCTTTTTCACCAACTTTTTGATAGCCAATTCTTGTGGGTTAATCTTTAATCTGTTTTCTCCGGGAACGAGCTCTGAGGTATTTTCTTTCAATACATCTTTAGATTTTTTAATTTCTTTTTCTTTTGATACAACAGGACTTTTACCAACTTTTTTTGGCTTTTTATTTTCATTCTTCTTTACCGGGGGAATTTTTTTTGATGGGCCGCGAACATTTTTTAAATCCTTTTTCCCTTTACGAGAAGAGTTCTTGGAAGTTTCTTTTTTTGTTAGTTTTTTTGGCATTTTTATTTAATTAATATAAAAAACAAAATAAAATAAAGGCGAAATTTATGAATCTGGTACAGGAAATTTATACTCTATAGAAGGTTTTTTGACAATTTTTCGAATTTTTTGGTAAGTCTCTCCACCTCCTTATTATCCTTTCTTGTTTCGGCCATTTTAATATCACTTGAAATAATTTGCAACTGTCTTCTAACAGAGTCCTTCTTTATCCTCTCAATAACTTCTTTTAATTCTCTTTCCAGTACTTTTTTCCCCTCTTCGCTATCACCTTCTTCCATAAAATCCCACAAATAAAGTTCGGAGGTTATCTCTTTTAAATCTTCGTCTAATTTATTGAGAAACGTTTTAATATTAATATCAGTTTTTCTATCCTTAAGATA
>DAOSPG010000029.1:0-5718 GCA_035374605.1 bacterium | reverse complement strand
TCAATTCCCAAACTGTGTCTTTTTTGTCCAGGGTTTTTAAAATAAATTCAATTATTTCAAAGGAAGAAGCTTTAGGTTTTTTGGAGAGTGAGATAGACAGATCTGATGTGGTGGTGATTTTCGGATTTGACACTTTAGGAGACTTGTACTAATATAAAGCCTAGTACTCTCTCCTTTCTATCCCCCGTCCCAAATCAGGGCGGGGGTTTATTTTGTATTTGTATAGAAAAGAAAGAAAAAATGCCTGTGAATAATTATTTAATTTTATTTTTGCCTGTATTAGCAATAGTTTTGGGTGTATATCTACGTATCAGACGAAATAAAAAATCTAAAAAAGAAAAAGAAGATAAGAGGGAAGTGTTGGAAATCCAACTTAGTAGAAACGATGATCAGAAAAGAGATATACAAGCATCTTCTCTTAGCGCTGAAAACATGTTTTCGGCTTTGCATGGGTTATTGAAATCAGATCCCGATCTTCAGGAACATATTTCTTTGGAAATGGTGGCTTCAGGAGAAAGAGGAATACGATTTTATGTTACAGCTCCCTCAAGTGTACTTAAATTTGTGGAAAGTCAATTATACGCTCAATATCCCACAGCTAATATTACCATAGTTCCTGATTACACCCCGGCGATAAACTCGTCCCATACCAACTATAAGGTTTCAAGTTTAGTTTTTTCTAGGCCGAATTTTTATCCTATAAAGAGTTTTAGAGATTTTGAGACGGATCCAATATCGTCTTTATCTTCTTCTGTATCCAACTTGTCCAGAAATGAAGAGGTATGGTTGCAAATTTTGATAAAACCTATTGCCGATAAGTGGCAGCAAGAAGGATTTGATTATGTAAATAAGGTTAGAGAAGGACAAGATCCCGGAAAAACAAGAAGTATGTTTAACATTTTCTTTGATACGATAAAGAAAGAAGCATCCGAGATATTTACGGGAGTGATAGTGGGATTTTTTAGAAGACCTGCGGAAGGTGTTGAGGTAAAAGGAAAATATTTAACAACTACCCCAAAGATAAGTGCCGCTAAAGAGACAGAATTGAAATCTATTGAGAATAAGCTTTCTAGAATGGGTTTTGAGGCTGTAATTAGAATTGTTTCTGCCGCACCGGATGCATCCAGAGTAGAAACCAATTTAAGAGGAATAATAGCTTCTTTTGAAGAGTTTTCAGGGACTAATATAAATAGTTTGATTGGAAAAAACGAAGATAATAAAGAACTGGCTCTAAATGCTTATAAAAAAAGAGAATTTGATCCCGATAGGGCCATCATTTTGAATACTGAGGAGTTAGCTACTATCTATCATTTTCCTCTTTCGCACATAGATACTCCTAATATATCCTGGGTTTACTCAAGAAAATCAGAGCCGCCTTTTAACTTACCGACGGAAAATTGTACTTATCTGGGTGAGACCTTGTATAGGAATAAATCGGTCAAATTTGGTATAAGAAATGATAATGATGATAGATTGAGGCATGTTTATGTTATTGGTAAATCAGGAACCGGAAAATCGTCTTTGTTTGTTACTATGATGTCTCAGGATATCGCAAACGGAGAGGGAGTTGCTATTTTAGATCCCCACGGAGAAACGATAGAAAATATTTTGGATAGAATTCCCGATGATAGAATAGATGATGTTATATATTTAGATCCTTCGGACACTGAATATCCGGTTGGACTGAATTTGCTTGAAATTGACGACCCTTCTCAAAAGAATTTAATGGCTTCCGGTCTTGTTTCTGCAATAAAACAGCACTTCGATTTTTCCTGGGGACCTAGATTGGAATATTTGTTAAATTACTGTGTTTTGACTCTTTTAGAAGTTCCGGGTACTACAATGCTTGGTATTACAAGATTACTGGAGGATCAAAATTATCTTAATTACATTTTGCACTTTGTAAAAGATCCTTTAGTGCAAAAGTTTTGGTCGGAAGAATTTAAACAGATGAAAGGTAATCAAAAACTTGTTACGGAGGCAATATCTCCTATACAAAACAAGGTAAATAGATTTTTAGCTTCTACCACTATCAGAAATATATTGGGTCAAAGAAGGTCCACGATAGATATTTGGGATGCAATGAATTCAGGAAAAATTCTTCTTATAAACTTATCAAAGGGAAAAATAGGGCAGGATAATGCTAATTTACTTGGTGCCTTGTTGGTTTCAAGGATACAGTTTTATGCTCTTCAGAGGGCTAAAATCCCAAATGAAGAGAGGAAACCATTTTATCTTTATGTTGATGAGTTTCAGAATTTTGCTACGGGGAGTTTTGAGGAGATTTTGTCTGAGTCAAGAAAATATAAATTGGGGTTGAATTTGACGCATCAATTTACAGGTCAATTACCTGAAGATCTTCTGAAAGCTGTTTATGGTAATGTTGGCACTATAATAACTTTTTCTTTGGGAGCGCCTGATGCTAAGGAATTGGCAAAGGAATTTGCTCCTTATTTTGGGGAAGAAGATATTATTTCTCTCGAAAGGTTTCAAGTTTACATGAAATTGATGATTGATGGAATGACATCTCATCCTTTCTCAGCGAGGATACTGACTCCTTGGGATGATGATTTTTTGATTAAGAAAACAGGAAATAAAGAAAAAGTTATTCAGAGAAGTAGGGAGAAATACAGCACACCAAGAGACAAAGTAGAGTCCAAAGTTAATAAGTGGTTGATGACTAAATTTGACAAAGGAATGGCCATTGCTCAAGAATATGCTAGTAGAAATGTAGATATTAAAGAGGATAATAGATTTTGAGAGTACAGAGGAGAAATAAATATGAACGAGAAAGAAAAAAAACAAGACGAATTTGATTTTAAAGGTGCTTATCATAAAAAGTATGAAAATGTAAAGAATTTACTGCAGTCTGCTCTAAATCAAATAGAAAAGGTACAGAACATTATAGACAATCTGGAGAAAGAAGAAAGAAAAGTGCATTATCAAAATATTCCCGGAACCGAGGGGGTTTTTGATGGTCAGTATTTAGTAGCCGAAGATGGTAGAAAAACTGAGGTACCGCCAAATTATGCTGCAAAATCCAAACTGGTTTATGGTGATATTCTTAAGGTTTTTATGGATTCGGGTAAACAGATATTCAAACAGATTGATAGGGTAGAGAGAAAAGTTATAGAGGGTGTTTTGACAAAAAAAGAAGGTAAATGGTATTTACTGTCTGATGTCGGTTCTTACAAAGTATCCGATGCTTCTGCGGAGTTTAATAAAGCCAAAATAAACGATAGAGCTTTTGCTCTTATCCCGGCCGAAAACACAAAAGTCCCCTTTGCTTGTTTGGATAGAATTATAACGGAACATAGTGATTTTGGAGATTTAGAAAATTCTGAAATATCAGATAAAAATAAAAAAATGGAGATGAGAAGAGAGAAACATAAAATTCCTCAAAAGAAGAAATCCTCAGAAGATAGAGGTTCCTTTAATTTGAAAAATCGCGACAATAAGCCCGGTACTTTTGAGGGTAAATCAGGCAATCAGAGCCCTAAAAATAAAGAAAAAGATAGAAAAGTAAAGGATCAAAGTAAAAAACAGAGCAATAAAATTACAAACGAAGAGACTTTAGAGAAAGCTGAATTAATATCAAATACAATGGACGAAGATGATTTAAGATAAATTTTATTCCATCTCTTCGTCTTCTGCTTCTATTTCTAATTCTGGTTCTTCTATGGTGCCCCTTCTTAAATAAGGTCTGATTTCTACCTTGTCGGGTTTGAAGACAGGAATAGAGCTTTTAATCAAAACTGTTATTTCCTTCTCTCTCCATCTTATAAAAGTTATTTTCACGTCAGCCTTTTTATCTAGCGCACATTTAACCTTCTGAACCACATAGTCACTTTTTATTGTTCCTAGAAGTATTTTCTCACTTTTTTTATTTTTATAAATTTCTATATTGTTCTTTTTAACTTTAAATGTGAGTTCTTCTCCGGGTATAAAATCCTCTTCTTTTACTTCTTTTGCCGTTATTGTTACACTGGCCTCGTAGGTTGTTCCCGGTTCTTTAAGTAGAGATTTTGCGCTTATCAGTTTACTATCTCCATTCAGTTCGATTTTTTGATTTTTAAGCAACTCCAGATTTTTAAGTGCTATTGAGTTAATAGGGTCTACTTTTAATACTTCTTTGAACAATTTTTTTGCCTTTGAGAAATCTTTCGTCTGGAGGTAACATCTTCCTAATCTTATTTTTGCATCTATGTTATTTGGGTAGACTTTGAGAATTTCCGAATTCAGTTTTATCGCCTCATCCCACTTTTGCTTTAATGAAGCCTCTATGGCCTTTTTTGTTAAGACAGCAAGGCTTAAACTCATAAGTGATAGCATATAAAAATATAAATTTTTGTCAATAAGGTAATTTGCTCGTTCCTTCTAATGAGTTTTTTATAAAAATGGTTTTGTATGCTAATTAATTACAAAAAACGTTCTAAAAGTGTGATAATATATTCGTTATGTCAGGTCATTCTAAATGGGCAAATATAAAAAGAAAAAAAGAAATTACTGATGCAAAAAAAAGTAAAGTATTTTCCAAAATGAGCAGAATTATCAGTGTTGCCGCAAAATCCGGAGCAGACCCTGATTCTAATCCTGCCTTGAGATTGGCGATTGAAAGAGCAAAGGAAGCTCGTATGCCAAAAGAAAATATAGATAGAGCTATAGAAAAAGGATCAGGACAGGGAGGGTCGGTAAATTTTGTTGAAGCTGTGTATGAGGGTTTCGGACCCAACGGGGAAGCCTTTTATATAAAAGCTTTAACGGACAACGTGAATAGAACTGTTGCAGAAATAAGAAATATATTTAGTAGGCACGGAGGTTCTTTGGGGGATGCCGGCAGTACCGCTTATATTTTCTCTCCCGATCCCAATAATCCGATTTATACGGTAGAGGTTAACAAGGAATCTGCAAAAAAACTTGAGGATTTGTTAAACGAGCTTGATGATCACGATGACGTTCAGGATATTTATGTAAATTTTGAACTTACGGAAATATGATAGTAATTGGAATTGATCCGGGAACGGCTAAAATGGGATATGGTGTTGTTAGAGTTGGGAAAGATGGCAAGAATGTCAAGTTATTGAAAAGCGATGTGATAGTAACTCATCCCGATTTAGAGCCCGAAAATAGATTAAAGTTTCTGTACGAAAGTCTGACATCCATTTTGAAGAAGTATAATCCTGATGTAATGGTAATTGAAAAATTGTTTTTTAATACAAACGCGAAAACAGCTATTGCTGTGGGACAAGCGAGGGGGATAAGTATGCTAACAGCCGCAAATCAAAAAATTAAAGTAGATGAATTTACGGCCTTGGAAGCAAAATTAGTATTAACCGGATATGGAAGATCGGATAAGAAGGTTATGCAGGAAGCTGTTAAGACTACTCTTAATTTGGATAACAAGGTGAAGTCAGATGATGCTAATGATGCGGTGGCTATGGCTTTGTGTTATATAAAAAAGGTAGTTTTAGATTCAGAATCAAAAAGAAGTAAAAGTTGAAGAAGGTGGAATATGTTTTCTAAAATTCACTTTGAACTTGAGAAAAAAAATAGGTATTTAATCCAGTCTTTTCTTGTTGGAGTTTTTATTTACGTTTTTACCCAAGGAGTGATTAATGTGAGTTTTCCTACCCTGGTTATGTTTTCTTTGATTTTAGTTTCAACGGGAGTTTTGGTGACTCATTATCCCGGTGTGACAAGAGGAAACTTCTTGTACAG
>DAOSPG010000028.1:4101-6220 GCA_035374605.1 bacterium | reverse complement strand
ATTAGATTGATTATTTGCAGGAAACTTCACGTTGAGGTGGGGTTGAGGTAGTTTTGTTTCTTAATTTTTTATCACTCAACTATCCAGTTTGATAATCGAGGGTTTTTCTCTATTTAACAACAGAAACCTGCCATTTCATAATATATCATTGTCAAATATCTCATACTCCAAAACCTACCTCTTTCTCAACGAAAAGAAAAAAAAATTAAGAAAATTTAAAAGAAATCAAATAGGTTCCGGACACATAATTTAAAAAACTTAAACAAATTTATAAATTTAAGATATGCAAAACTCCAAAAGATGAAAAATGAAGATTTAAATATGAAAGATAAAGATAGATAAAAAAATAAATCTAAGCAAAATAAGTATAAGTAAATAGTGCACAAATTGAGAAAATGGCACACAAACAAATAGGAGATAAACAATGTCATAATACCCAACAAATCGCTAAATAATGTCAAAATGATATCTTTATCCTCTCTTACACCCTTATCTTCTCAAGTTACCTCACACCAAACTACATCCGGAATCTATAAATAGTATCACCACACCATTACCAAAACATCTAAAAACATTAACAAAAGAAAAATTATAAAAGCATTAAAAATAAAAATAATAAAAATAAAATACTCAAGATCACCAAAACACTATCGCTTGTATAATATTTTTCCTAAATTGTCTCTTATATCAGTGTCTTCAATATATGACAAAAGTTTATCTATTTTTTCTTTATTACTATCTATAACGCTATCTACAGTAGTTTCTATAGATTTTTTTTCAAAATCTTCTCCACCTTTTGTAAACATATTGTCATGATCATAATTAATTATGTATGAAATTTTTCCCAATACTACCATTGAAGATAAAAAAAGACGCAAATCGTTGTCATTTATACTAAGAATAGAATCCAAATCCCATATTTTAATAATAGGTAAATCTTCTCTACTACTAATATCACGAGAGTCATTAAATCTCTTGGAGAGATATTCACCCATAGACGAAATAATTTCACCGCCTTTGTTAATCTCTCTTTTTTTAACCCCGCTTTTGCTAACATTTAATTTACTTATATCATCATCAACAACATTATTTATTTTTTTACTCATTTTGGGGTTTTTAGCTTTATTTTCAACAATTTTTCCAACTGTTCTAAAAACAAAAGGGTAATCAGACAAACTATGAAAAAAGGACTCTATCTCACTCATAATGTCTCTGCTTTTATCCTCAGAGAAATCCTCGCTTTCATAAGATCTACAAAACTTAAAGGGAGACAATTTTATGATTAAACAATCCGTTTCTTCATCGTTTACATATTTCTGCACGTCACCGTTAGAAATATTAAACATGTTAAGTGTATTCACTATTTTTATCTTGCAATTATCTGCCCCAAAAACACCACTTCTCTGCCCCTCATTTTCTACAGCAACCCACTTATAACCAAGATTATCTAAGATCTTTATAACTGTGTCATCAATAAACGAAGAAGAGGAAACAAAACCATCAACATCTTTTAACACCACCGAAGGCTCGCCTTCAAATCCCCGTGTAGAACCAAAATAATAACCAAGACCGTACTCATTCAAAATAATCTGAGGTTCAACAATATTTTCCGGTAATCCATTGAGGACCACACCGTAGGGGGAAGACGACAACATCTCTATTCTATCGCCTTGATTTTCATTCTGACTTTGATTTTCATTTTGACAAAGACCTCTTAATTCAGAAATCAGAGACTCAAATCCAAAATCCTCCCATAACTCCACCGTGCTTAATGGGACACTTATTGAAAAGGGCAAACTCTTGTACATTTTTAAAATTCTAATTAAGGGAAGATGAAAATCGGAAATAACTTTCTTCACAACACTCTCGTTGTAAATCGAAGGTTGATAAAAATCTATTAGTAACCCCGCTTCTTTCACAACTGAGATTATCTATGAAAAATCCTATTTTGTAAAGTTTTGTAGAGGCAATGTAATATAAAAATGTGGTGTAAAGATGTGAAAGATGTGAAAAAACGCGGAGAAAAAATAATCAAAATACAAATGAGATATAAATGAAAAGAACCCTAACCGAAGGAGACGGCTTATTATACCCCTGCCCACGGCATAACAAACCTTAA
>DAOSPG010000028.1:0-4001 GCA_035374605.1 bacterium | reverse complement strand
TCTCTGCTTCTTTCATTAAATCGTTTTTCATCTCAGTTATATCTTCTATGAGTCTTTTCTTATTAACAACTTTCAATCCGTGCATATCATCAGCATTAGCATACAAATCATCTTCATCGGATGTGATTATGCAAAGTTGAGCGTTAGACTCATCGGAAGGAACAAGTGCTAATATTCTCTCAAAAAAGTCTTTATCTTTTGTCCTAACATAAACATGGAGCAAAGAGAAAGGACTGATCGGCTTGTATAAAGAAAGCCCTGCATTGAGAGTAAAAGCATAATCCAAACCGGAATTTCTTGAAGTTTTATCTATATTCTGCGCAATATCTTTCAAACCACCTAATCTGCTTCTATAGTAAAACATTTCTTTTCTAGGAGCTTTTTCTTCTTCCGCAACCTGAGTTGTCGTATCCAAACCGGAAAGTTGTTCGCTACTTTCTTCAAATTTTCTAGCGGCTTCTCTGAATTTTGCCAACCAATCAACCTGTTGTTCTTCTTCTTTTTTCTCTTCTATCTTCTCTTCAACTTCTACTTTCATAGTAGGCTCAGGTCTAGGAATAACGGGTTCTTCCATCTCCACTTTTTTCTCCTCAGTCACAGGCTTATCTACATTTCCCGACACCGGCACAGATGCCGAAGGAGTAGTTTTTACTTGAGAATAAACACCGGAAGCGGGACCTCTTTCCTCAACCGCCTCTTCTTCCGGTATCCCTGAGGGATACAAAAAATCTACAATGTTTTGCCTTGTAAACCTATGACGTCCTGTAGCAGTTTTAACTTCAGCACGAAGCTTGCCCTCTTCTAGGTATCTGTAAACAGACCTCAAACTAACACCTAAAATCTCTGCTACTTCTGTGGAACTATAGAGTTTATTTTCAAGTTTTATCATACACAAATGAAACCATTTCAAATTCAGTATGTCAATGAATGACCATTAGACTAATTTTCATAGTATAATTATCATTTACAATCAATACGATTTATTGTCAACACAGAGAGGAATAATTTAATCGGAAACAGAGGAAATGCTTTAATTACGCGTTTAAAACGCCAAGGTTGCTTAATGAGTCTATATAACCAACCTAAATTGTTTTTAACATAAAATTCAGTAGGAGTACTGCAATTTCCTACAATAAAATCAAAAGTCCCACCACATCCAATAGAAACTTTGGCAGGTATTTTATCTTTATTTCTCATTATCCACTTTTCCTGATAATTATGATTATATGCAACAAAAAGAAAATCTATTCTATTTATTCCTTTCTCCTTCATTGCACTTTTTATAAATTCCACTGTTTTTTCATCATCCTCAGGGCCCCTCTTATATTTTGAAGTTGAACCTATTATATTTACGCCAGGATATTTCCTTCTCATTACTTCCGCGGCTTGAGTTGACATATCCTTATCATACTCATCGGACAGTTTGCCAAGAGCGTTTTTTTCTCTTCCTCCAAGGAAAAAAATACTGTATCCTTTTTCTGACGATAGTTTACATATTTTATCTGTAAGATCTACACCTGATATTCTTTCTTTTCTAAAATCCTTCCCGTGAAAACCTATCCTAATACCGTAAAAGAAAGCTCTAATAGGAAAAAATATGTTCCTTTTTATGCTCTCAACTTTGTTCAAAAATTTTTCAGCAAAAATAACCCCCACTCCATCAGGAACCGATAAAGAAGATTCGTTAATTATCGTCCTAAAATCATCGTCCTTTTGGGCATCCATAATAAACTCGGGGTTAGTAGTACAAATAATATGATTTTTTTCATCTTTCAAAAATTGACTTTCAACTATATCCAATACCTCGGTAATATTAAGACCAAAATCAACTCTTACTCCTAATATTTTTCTTGATTTCATGCTCCTAATTATACCTTAATATTAAAAGCTAATTTTAAAAACAAAAGTTTGAAACAATTATTACCATCAAAAAATTACAAACAAAGCTCGAATAATTATGATAAAATCTATCCCAACATGGAAACTAAAGAAAGTTCTAAAAAAAGTTCCAAAGACAAAAAAACATTTAAGTTTAAAAAGCTCGGATACATGGAAACTTTACTGACTTTTGTTATCTTGGGAGGAATAACTACTCTTTTATATTTGTACACATCAGGTTATAGACTGCAGAAAGATGACGAAGAAGGATCGGTTAATGTTGAAAGAACCGGAATGATAGGAGTTAAATCAATACCCGATCGCGCCAACGTATATGTAGATGGGGTATTAAGAACAGCAACCGATGATACCATCGCAGGTGTAAGTCCCGGAATACACAAGTTGAGAGTCGCCAAAAAAGGTTTTTTAGATTGGGAAAAAGATATTGAAGTATATGAGCAGTTAGTAACCGACATTACAGCCGTTTTAGTATCTCAAAGCCCGAGATTGGAACCATTAACAAACACAGGCGCAAAATATCCATGTATATCTCCGTCATTATCAAAGCTAGCGTACTTTTCTCCCGACACAGAAAAGCCCGGAATATGGATAATACCTCTAACCGGTGTAAATATAGGTCTTTTCAGAACAAATCCTACTATTGCAATTGAAGATACAGAATACACAGCATATTCTGAAGGTGAGGAAATAATCTGGTCCCCGGATGAAAAAAACCTTCTTGTAAGAGCAAAAAATGATGTTTATTACCTGGTAGATCTTAATAGCAGCTCTGCGCAGACAACTCTAAAGTCAGAAGATATTTTAAAAGAATGGAAAGAAAAACAGAGAGAAAAAAGAAAAATAATAATAGACAATTCTTTAGTAAAAGTTCCCGAAGAAATAGTTGAAACTGCTCTTTCAGACGAAGCTTTTTGGGCCCCCGATGAAAAAAAGTTTCTCTACACCAAGCAAAATGGAGATAAACTAGAGTACTGGGTTTACAATTTTGAAATACCTCTACCTGTAGGAGAAAAGGCTAATTCTTTGGTTATGACATTAGATGCAAATTCGCCACAACCTAAAATAAACTGGTACACAGATAGTTTCCATCTAATACTAGTTGAAGGAAACGTTGAAGAGGAGAAAAAAGGAGTGGTTAGTTTAATAAGAATAGACGGCAGTAACAAATCCGAAATCTACAATAACACTCTGTACTCAGACAAAGCATTCAGCACACCCGGAGGAGACAAAGTAATAATACTAACGTCATTTAAATCCGGAGACCAAACCGATTTATACACTGTAAGCATAAGATAATAATCAGATATTATATTTCGCAGTTCTTAATTTCCGGTTATTTTTGCTCTACTCTACTACTAGTAGTAACACTAGATAACTACCCCTTCCGTGATCTTCTATTTTTTACTTTTCTATTTTTTCCACAAGTTTAGCAGTTACCACAAATCTATTTATGGTAGTACCCGGAGGATCGCAAGTCTGAAGTGTTAAAATAGGCTCTATAACAGGTCTAGTAATGGAATTTGTGTTCCACCCCTTTACTACTTCCTTATTCACCACCTCATAAACATATCTATCTCCTTTATAAAAAATGTTTATTTTATCTTTTAATTCTAATTTTCTCAGTAAATTAAACACCGTTGCATATTTACCCAAGTCCCAAAAATTCAATGAAGCGTGAGCAAAAAGATATACATTACTCGGCGCCGTAGTTGGATAATCAGAAGAAATAGCATGAGCAACACCATTTTTCAAAGCATCGCGGTAAGCCTTTTCATCAGTAACAGAGACATCAGCCACTATCGGAGCATTTACTCCGATCTTTTCTATTACTATTGAGAAATCCTCGTTTACGGGCTTAATTCTAACAGGTGTACTGGTTAAAAGATTTGCAAAAACACTTCCCTCTGTCTCTTCTCCATTAGTCTCAACAAAATATTCCTGATCTTTCAAATCTTTTACAAAATACCAAATCTCTTGATAAATTAAAGGACCGAAGGAGAGAAGCAAAAATAAAATTCCTACAAAAATTAAAATGTTGGGAAGATTAAAAATTCTTTTAGTTTTCTTTTCTTGCATAGATACATTATACATTTAAGATAAAT
>DAOSPG010000027.1:2966-6277 GCA_035374605.1 bacterium | reverse complement strand
GGAGATGAAAACACCTATGTAGATGAGAATAACCTTGACGCAATTACAATCTATGAAGACTCAAATAGGGAAATAAATTTTGACGCATACATGGAAAAACAAAAAACTCTGCTGGTTGATGACTACATCGTAACGATGGGGGAATCGCCGAAACCTGAGATAAGAGCTATAAAAGTCGGGGATAGAGATGCGATAATGTTACGGGGATATTCGTGGAGAGGAAATGATCTTATCTATCTGAACATATCAAACGACGACAGAGCATCAAAAATACTTGTAATCTCAATTAAAAATATTTCGGGTGAAAGTTTTACAAATATAACGAACGAGATATTGAAATCCTTTAAGTTTTTTTAAAAGATGATGGGGATGTGGTTTTTCTTAATGACATTAAACTTGTAAACGAAAACTTTTTATCTGACTCAATAGTTAAATTTGTTTATAAGCTTTGCCTTTGTAAAAGAAGCTAAAAACCGAAGGGGTTATTAGAACTAAGAATATAAATAAAACATATAGTCCCCTGGTAGTTCAACTCGAAGAACAAAAAGATATAATATTTGAAATGATTGTTGACGATGTTTTTAGTGAGTTCGGAAGTCAATACACATACAATCCAGATCGTGTCGTACCAACAGTCATTATAGTTGGTACAAAAGGCACACAATGATTTAACAGGTTTATCTTACTTATTGAGTAACTCATTCAAAACATCGTAAGAAAGTTGGACACCAAAGATATCTTGGAATATCTTTGCAGTTGTTTCCGGATCCTTAACACCTTTGAGAGATTTAATAAATTGTGAAATTTTATCTTTACCAAATTTATCCATCAACAGCTTAATAAGGTAACCCGATTCTTTATATAATTCAGCATCTGTTTTATCAAAATAATCAAGAAATACCTTAAATTCCTGTAGTGGCTTTGTATTGTCCAATTGACCTGATATGTATGTACTTATGCCCTCATTCAACCATCTTGGTTTGTCTGTAAAGGTAATCAATTTATAAAACATGTGAGAAAGTTCATGTTTTATTAATTTGTAAAATTCACCTTCGGAATATTTATGTGAACTATATTTTTCATAGTTTTCTCTACTGAGTATAAAAATATTTCTAGTATCTTCAGCCCATGCAACCATCCAATTTTCAGTGGGTTTGCCATACACAGCGTTTATTGTGTCTCTGTCATCAATAACAATTAGTTTGGGGGTGTTTTTCTCCCATTTGAATTGAAAAAAATTCTCTAGTTCTTCTAATGCTTGGCTATATAGTTTTTCTAAGATGGGGTCTTCAAACTTTTGTATCTTAAATATCATGTAAAAAGTATCCCTCTGACAGCTAGTTTTGTAAACAAACTATCAGAGGGACGAGTTAGGTTGCGCAATCTAAACTGTGGTTAGGAACTAACGCGAGTGGTTAATCGTTTGGACCATTATCGCTGTCTTGACACATCTCGTAGCAAGGTGGGTCTTCGACATCAATGCACGGAACACCATCAGAATCTTCGCTGTCACAGTTGTCTTCGCAGACACACATGGTTTGCAACCTAAGGATACCAACGGACACTTCCTCTCACCTCCTTTCTTTTTCAGATTATTTGGACGATTCCTTTTGCTACCAAAATGCTCAATGTTTCCAAGGCATCGTCTTCAGAGGATTGGTATATAGTCGCCACATCAATGACTGATACTGGTTTGGGCGGTACGAGTATGTCATAAAGAATCGTATCCATGGCTACCCAGTTAGTGGAACTCCTGTAAGCTACGAATCCGAAGTCTTCTTTACGAAATCGCACCTTTGGTTGCAGTTGCACAGCTACTGTAGGATCAAGAAGCTTAACTCTTGCCACTGAGCGTTTAGTTGTGGGTTTCGCTCCAATGCTATAAGGATCATCACCGCTTACACCTTTCTGGGCGTTGAGAGATTCAATTCTGCATCCCCCGCCACATTTATCAGGGTATTCTCCGCAAGAAAGCTTACAAATAGCAGGTACCAGGCTGTCATCTCGCCAGGAATCCATTTCTACCCATGCGGTACTTAAACCATCTTCTGCAACATTTCCGTAAGACATCGGTGCGTGTGAGCATGGCCGTATGTTTCCATCAAACCCAATTGTGCAACTTGTTTTAGCAGCCGAACAGTTTCTGTTGCCAAACATAGTCCTTGTTTCCGAGTTTGGAAATACACAAGCTGGGTAATGTTCCAAGGATGCAACTTCTACTCCGAAATCCTCCCGTATTCTGATAAGTTCATGGAACATACTCCTGAGTTGCTCTCTGTTAAGAGGAAATCCAATAAAATCATCGCAGTTTGATGGTTTTGAGACCTTAGTTGCACAAAACACCGTTGCTCCTAATAAATATGCAAGTTTACCTGTGTCGTAGATCGTACCAAAATTTTTCTGGGATACAACCATATTAACAGACACTCGGAATCCAAGAGACACTGCAAGTTTGATACCGGCCATAGTTCTCTTAAAGGCTCCCTCTTGTTGAGCTACTTCATCATTGATCTGTTCATTCGCAGATATCAACGATGTCAAAATGGAACGAATACCCAACTCCTTCAGTAATCTGCCCATTTTAGGAGTCATAAGAGCAAGATTGGTGTTGATACTCATGTGGACACCTGCAGAAGCTAATTGTCGCAATTCAGGCAACACCTGTTCAATTACACCAAGCGGTTCGCCCCCAGTAAGTGTCACGTGAAAAACCTTATTATCAAGAAGTTCTGTGGCAGTCTTTCTATGAACAGCCAATTGATCTTCCGTGAGAATACGCTTTGGTCGTTTACCCCTACGCCAGTAGTTGTAGCAGTGCACACAGTTATATGTGCACCAAGGCGTAAGTTCCCACTGCACATCCAGCGGTGCGCTTAACCGTGTGTACATCTTTACCTCCGTTGGTTTATTTAGTTTTCAAGATTAACAGTTGCTAACGTACCATATAAAGGGATTAAAGTAAAGTACAAAGTCTGTAACGCCACATAACATGTGTGGAATTTAAAATGAAACCAGTGGTTTAGTAAGTTTAAATGTTGACTATAAACTCGTTCAAACTTAGTAAGCGCATTCGTTGGCTTAATTTTTGAGTAACGACCTACATGTCTTAATCTGGTAAATAAAACACCAAAATTACCCTAGTCTTTTCAAACTAAATAAGGATTATTTAAATCAAAATCTTCTTTGGTGACCCCACAGGGACTCGAACCCTGGTTATTGGAATGAGAATCCAATGTCCTAACCACTAGACGATGGGGCCTTAATAGAGATATTCTATCAAAAAATAGGCCCTTCTCGAAGTTATAAAATTA
>DAOSPG010000027.1:0-2866 GCA_035374605.1 bacterium | reverse complement strand
GGTTTAAGCAATATAAATACCGATGATTTTCCGTATCCTCAGGATGCCGTAAAAATAGGCGCAAATCAAACATCAATTTCAAAACAAACCACTTTTAGCACCCGAGAAACTTTATCCAATGTGGTAGATTTTTACAAGAACACTTACTTAAAAGATGAATGGAAAATTATAAACAGCAGTGCCGCGGATAATACAGAAACAGTATCTTTTAAAAAAAGCGATCAAATTATTAATGTTATGGCTACAAAAGAAAACGAGAATACTACAATAGTGAGCATAGAAATGACAGAGATGATTGAAAAATAAAAAGATAGTTTATTCTTTAGTACCCACTTTATAAACAGCTCTCCAAGGTTGGTATCTACTAGTAAAGGTATCTGTGAATAGAATAGTATCTTCTTTTCTTACTGTCCTGGTAAAAGTTGCGGTCGCTCCCCATGCGGCATAATCTACTTGTCGAACCACACCTTTAGGTAAGCTGGGATCATCTTCGTACAATGGGGGCGGAGGAGGAGATTGATCGGTAACTACAGGTTCAGATATTTCAACACTCCTTCCATCGGGCGTACCATAAATCTTAAAGGTAAGACTGTTTTCACTCAAATTTGAATGAGCCTGAATCAACACATAAGCGTTAGTATCATTTTTAAATTTAAAATCCCAGGAAGGTTGAAAAATAGCGGCATCAAAACCCACAGGCATATCTTGTTCATAATAACCCACACGGTAAGCGTGCGGATAACGGGAAACAACCGGAAGCCCGGAGTTTAAAATTGCTCTAAAAAGTGTTGTGGACGTTTGACAAACTCCTCCCCCCTCTCCAAGAACTGTTCTTCCTCCTTTTATTATGAAAGCAGATTTAAAACCATGTTGATAATCAATTGGTCCGACACTCTTGTTCATAGAATAAACTGCTCCCGGTGGAACAAGAGAACCGCTGATATTTCCTGCGGCCAATATTATATTATGTATTCTTTCGGCTGTGGATCCGGCAAAATGCGAAGTACCTTCTCCGATAAGCGACAAAATACCATATTTTTCTTTGTCACTGGAATCATCTACATTTTTCAAAACCAAAGAAACATTTTTCCTATCATCAAAAATTGCAGATTTCAGATCTTCTTTAAACTTCTCTTCATCCAATTCTTTCCCTTCTTTAGTAATTTTAAACTCTAAAACTTTATTCCCGTCAGTAGAAACAACTTCTCCTTTTGGGGACTCATTTACTTCAGCGGCTAATTCGTTGGCTAAATCCCTAAAAGCTGATTTATCCAAAATCATCTTTACTCTTTTCTCTTTTTCATTTTTTTCAAAACCAATTAAATTCAAAATCTTTTCTGAATCTAAAGTCCATTTTTTTTCCTCAAAATTGATAACTAAATCTTCGGAAATTATTTCTTCAATAATTTCTCTGAATAATTCAATATCTTTCTCTGTAATTTCCGGCTTTACTATTTGCACCGGTATAATTTTGTCTGAAAAATCTAAACCACCAAAAGATAAATTGATATCTTTATGGAAATCTTCTTCCAATAATTTTCTTCCATCTGAAGATGGGCTGATACTTAACTTACCATCTTCAAGATAAAACTTTGAATTTTGCGGTTCTAAATTTATTTCTCTTCTTATCACCGAAAGTTTTATACCAAAAGAATCATCGTCGTAATCGTAAGATGCCGGGATAGATAAGCCTTTGAAAAGTGCGGCTATTTTGTCTTTTGTATCAATAAAAAAATTTCCACTTCTCCCGACGTCAAAACACCTGACAACAGAATCTTCCCAATCATAAGTTAATCCTATGTCATTTCTCTTTAAGGGAAACTCTTTATCTTCAAACTTTAGTTTCAATTCCTCAGGAATGTTTTTTTCATTTTCCTCCAAAACTTTTTTCGCACTTTCAAAAGTCATTCCTCCTACATTAATTCCCGCAATTTTCACACCGGGAATTATTTTTTTTGCATAAATTAAATTGAAAACTACCGCTATAATGAGAAGTCCGTATAACACAAAAATGTACGGTTTGGCTTTTTGAATCTTAGAATTTAAATCAATTGGTTTTTTCGGCAGATTCATTTTCAAGATTTCCCTTAACGGATAAACTTTTAGATTTTGATGTTTTTCCTATTAGGAATTTCTCTGAACTTTTGTCCATGTCAATGACAAAATCTGCCTCATTTAATAATTTACTGGAACATGTTTTTCCAAAGGCAATAACTTCCGTTCTTACCCCCTGACTTCTTGCGTACTCCAAAAGCTCGGTATAATCACCGTCGCCCGAGACCAAAACCATCGTATCCATTTTCGGCACCATTCTAACGACATCCATGCAGAGACCTACATCCCAATCTCCTTTTTTTGACCCTCCCAAAAACACCTGAAGATCTTTTTCCTTTACCTCGTAACCAATTTTTTCAAGAGCGCCAAAAAAATCTTTCTCCGCACCAACATCTGCTTTTATAACATAAGCAAAGGCCCTGATTAATTTCCTCCCCGCAACTGCAGAAGAAAGAACTTTTCCAAAATCCACTTTTGCTCCATAGAGATTTTTTGCGGAATAATACATATTTTGCACATCCACAAAAACTCCCACACGTTGTTCTTTTTGCTGAGATGGAATCATATTGCTATTGTATATTGAAAACCTTCAATGATAAAGGTTTATTTCTCAATTTCTATTGCCTGAGCAGGACACGAATTAGCGGCCTCTTCTATTTTCTCGGGATCAGTATCTTCTGCACCGGGCTTCACAATTGCCTTTCCCCTTACTTCGTCAAAACCGAAAGCCTCGGGAGCATACATATTGCAAGCCCCACAACCAATACACTTTTCTTCGTCTATTTTTACTTTTTTAATTTTTTCGTTCATA
>DAOSPG010000026.1:4672-6544 GCA_035374605.1 bacterium | reverse complement strand
AGAAGCAGCCATCCTTTAAAGAAAGCGTAACAGCTCACTAGTTAAACGATTTTGCACCGACGATTTAACGGGGCTTAAGCAAAAAACCGAAGCCGTGGCTTCGTCGCAAGATGAAGGGTAGGGGAGCTTTGATACAGCTGTGAAGTCTCGTCGTGAGGCGAGGTGGAGCGGTATCAAGTGAGTATGCTGGAATGAGTAACGAGATCCATGTGAAAACCATGGACGCCGAATATCTAAGGTTTCCTCCGCCATGCCAGTCAGCGGAGGGTTAGTCGATCCTAAGGTGAGGCTGAAAAGCGTAACCGATGGATAGCAGGTTAATATTCCTGCACTGCTATAAATTCGTTTTTACCGATGGGGTGACGAAGTATGACAGATCGGGCCCGATAAGGATTCGGGTTCCAAAAGCAAGGTAGTCCTTATAGGAAAATCCGTAGGGGCGTTTTTACCCGAGCTTAGGAAAAGCCTATCGCAAGATGGGTAATTCGATTGGTTCAAATTTCCAAGAAAAACCTCTAGGGAGAGTTTATAGTATTCGTACCGCAAACCGACACAGGTAGATTGGTAGAGTATACCAAGGCGAGCGAGAGAATGGTGGTTGAGGAACTAAGCAAATTACATCCGTAACTTAGGGAAAAGGATGCCCATCGGGCGCAAGCTTTGATGGGGGCACAGAAATGGCTCGGGCGGCTGTTTAACAAAAACACAGGTCTCTGCTAAACCAGTAATGGGATGTATAGGGACCGACGCGTGCCCAGTGCCCGTAGGTTAAGATTGGGGGTGACTTCTGCTTTGCAGAACGAGCTTCTGATTTAAGCCCGGGTGAACGGCAGCAGTAACTATAACTGTTCTATGGTAGCGTAATCCCTTGCCGGGTAAGTTCCGGCCCGCACGAAACGCGTAACGATCTGAGCGCTCTCTTAACCACTAACTCGGTGAAATTGAACTACCGGTGAAGATGCCGGTTACTCATTGTTGGACAGAGAGACCCCGTGGAGCTTTACTGTAACTTGGTATTGGTAATCGGTTTTAGTTGTGTAGTGTAGGAGGGAGTTCACCCTTAAACCGGTGAACGTCAATGAAACACCTCTCTTCTAATATCGAGAGCCTCACTGCTTCGCATGATCTGCGAAGGGGACAATGCCTGGTGGGCAGTTTATCTGGGGCGGATTCCTGCTAAAAGGTAACGCAGGAGCTCAAAGGTTCTCTTAACGCCGATGGAAATGGCGTTGTAAGTGCAAAGATATATGGGAGCTTGACTGCAAGACTTACAAGTCGCGCAGATACGAAAGTAGGACTTAGTGATCTTCCGAGTGCTTAGTGGTAGGCCCGGAACTTATCGGATAAAAGCTACCCCGGGGATAACAGGCTGATCTTACCCGAGCGTCCACAGCGGCGGTAAGGTTTGGCACCTCGATGTCGTCTCGTCATATCCTGGAGCTGGAGCAGGTTCCAAGGGTCCGGCTGTTCGCCGGTTAAAATGGCGCGTTAGATGGGTTCAGAACGTCGTGAGACAGTTCGGTCCATTTCCACAATGAGTGTGGAATCCTGAGAGGACTCATTCCTAGTACGAGAGGACCGGAATGACATAACCTCTGGTGTACCAGTTGTTCCGCCAGGAGCACCGCTGGGTAGCTATGTTGTGAGTTGATAAATGCTGAAAGCATCTAAGCATGAAGCACACCTCAAAATTAGGGTTCATTTCGCTTTACGCGAACGCAACTCCTGGGAGAATACCAGGTTGATAGGCTGCAGGTGTAAGTGTAGTAATACATTCAGCCGAGCAGTACTAATGTTAGCGAGCTTAAATTTATCTATTAAAAGATAAAATTGAACTTATGATTTTCTGTTCAGTTTTTAGAGAATTTTTAC
>DAOSPG010000026.1:3025-4572 GCA_035374605.1 bacterium | reverse complement strand
CCGTCCCGGTGATGATTGCAGTGGAGCTAAACCTCTTTCCATTCCGAACAGAGAAGTTAAAACCACTAGCGCCGAAAATACTTGAAGAAATTTCTGGGAAGATAGGTCGTCGCCGGGACATTGTTCACAATATTATATTTCGTAGTGTATCCTTGAACATTTTATTAACTTATCTATGTGGTTTCTCGACTCCCTGGACTTCGCCCATAGCATTTCATACTATGGTCTCGTCTAATGGTCGTCGCCGGGACATTGTTCACAATATTATATTTTATAAATCCCTTGTTTTAATCCTATCATTTATATATAATCCCTTTGTCCTAAAAAGGGCGGAAAGGGGGTTTCACTCGTTTAAGAAATAACGGAATTATCCGTCTCTTTTTCTTTAAAGCGATAAAAACCTAAAATGTCAAAAGCAAGAAAAATTCAGAAAAAGGAATCTGCAATGTCAAAATATTTGACAGATAAGGATTTGCAGATGAAGCAATTTCGTTTAGGAGACATGGTTGAAGGAGTAGTAGTCAATGTTAGTCATGAAGAAATATTAGTTGATATAGGGGCGAAATCAGAAGGTATAATTACCAGATTAGAGCTTTTCGAAGCCGATAAGTCTTATAAAAATATCCAAGTAGGTGAGAAAATAACTGCCAAAGTTGTCCAAACAGAGAATGCTCAGGGATATGTTGTTTTGTCTCTAAAAAAAGCTGAGAAAGATAAAAAGTGGCAGGACGCCGAGGAAGCATTCGAGAAGGGTCTGATAATAGACGCTACAGTGATTGAATATAATAAAGGTGGCCTTTTGTGTGATAGCTTGGGTTTGAGAGGATTTATTCCTCTTTCACATTTGGATAGGGTACATTTTGCCAATGATGTTGCGAAGTTTGCTGCGGGAAGCGAAGCTGAATTAAAAGAGTCACTTAAGATTTTATCGGGAAAAACTTTGAGAGTTAAAGTTATAGAAATTGATAAAGAAAAAAACAGATTTGTTTTATCCGAAAAAGATGCTTTAGCAACGTACAGCGAGGAGTCTAGAAAGAAAAGATTATCTGAAATAAAAATTGGGAGTACTGTTGAGGGTATTGTCACAGGCATCATGCCTTTTGGAGTTTTTGTTGATCTTGATGGGGTGGAAGGTCTTGTTCATATCAGCGAGATAGCTTGGGAGAAGGTAAGTCATCCCTCCAACTATTTTAAGGTTGGTCAAAAAATAAAGGTAATGGTTTTGGGTGTTGACGAAGAGTCAAACAAGCTTGCCCTAAGTGTGAAAAAACTTATTCCCAATCCCTGGGAGACTGTGGAAGAAAAGTATCCCGTTGGTACGAAAGTAACAGGTGTCGTTAGTAAAATAGTGCCGTTTGGTGCCTTTGTTACTTTGGAGAAAGGATTGGATGGTTTGATACACATATCCGAAGCTGAAGCGCCTCTAAAAGAAGGGGAAACCGTTAGTGCTGTGGTAATTCAAGTTGATGGGGAGAATCAGAAATTGGCTTTAAGTACCAGAGAACATAATTTTGACAATGAAAAAGATAAGGTAAAGGAAAAAAGCA
>DAOSPG010000026.1:0-2925 GCA_035374605.1 bacterium | reverse complement strand
TACTAAAAAATAATGCCAAAATTTAAAACCGTTTACACTTGTAAAAATTGTGGCTATACATCTTATCAGTGGATAGGGCAATGTCCGAATTGTAATGAGTGGAATTCATTTGTTGAAGATGTAATTAGTTTAAAAGAATCGAAAAAAACAGAATTTTCTTCCTCCAAGTCTAATATTGAGCCTGTTAAACTTTCTTCAGTTTCATCATCAGTTCCTCCTAGAAGAGTATCGTCCGGTATAGGAGAATTTGATAGGGTTTTGGGCGGTGGTTTTGTTCCCGGACAGGTAGTTTTACTTGCGGGAGAACCCGGTATAGGAAAAAGCACTATTTTGACTGAAATAGCAAAAAATCTCAAAGATTTAAAAGTACTATATGTCTGCGGTGAGGAAAGTGTGGATCAGATAAAAATTAGAGTATCAAGAATGGGATACAATGCCGAAAATCTTTTAGTTTTACCCGAAACAAATGTAGACATAATAGTAGATAATATCGATGAAAAAAAGGAAATTGGTTTAGTAATTGTTGATTCTGTTCAGACTTTGTTTTCAGAGGAATTATTAGGATCTCCCGGATCTCTTGTTCAAGTTAGAGGATGCTCCCAAATACTGACAAACACTGCCAAAAAGACCAATATTCCGATCGTTTTGGTTGGTCACGTAACTAAGGGAGGCGTTGTTGCCGGACCGAAGGTTTTGGAGCATATAGTTGATACTATTTTGTATTTAGAGGGAGATTCCCAACATTTATTTAGGATTTTAAGAACTAGTAAAAATCGTTTTGGAGCCGTTTCTGAAGTTGGGATTTTTGAAATGGTAGACAACGGAATTAGAGAAGTGAAAAATCCATCTGAACTTTTTTTAAAACAACGTCTTCTGAAATCTCCCGGGTCTTGCGTTACTGTTGTGATGGAAGGAAACAGACCATTACTTTTTGAGATTCAAGCCTTAACAGTGCCGACATCTTTCGGTTATCCAAGGAGAACTTCCAGCGGATTTAGCAATACCAGACTTCAGGTTTTGATAGCTGTCTTAGAAAAAAGAGCGGGTTTGAGTTTAAATAATTATGATGTTTATGTTAATGTTGCAGGTGGTTTTAAAGTCAGCGAGTACGCAACTGATTTAGCTGTTTGTTTGGCGATCGCTTCTTCTTTAATTAACAAACCCATAAAAGAGGATGTTGCAGCTTTTGGAGAGTGTGGTTTGAATGGCGAGCTTAGACAAGTAACTTACCAAGATAAAAGAATGGAAGAAGCAAGGAAGATGGGATACGAGAAAATAATAAGTTCTGATAGTGTAAAAAACATATCCGAAGCAATTAAAAAATCTCTATCTTAGAACAAGCTCAAGATGAGATTGGTATTTCCCACCCTTTTATCTTACACTTAAGTTAGTGATTGAAAAAAATAAGGAAAAAAAGCAAAAGCCCGAAATAAAAAAGCCCTCTCTGAAGGAAACTAAACTTACTACTAGAATTATCTGCGGTGTAATTTTTCTGGGTTTTGGGTTTTTAATTTCAAGAAATTTATTTTTCAAGGAATTACCATTTTTTGGTTATCACATAATTATTGAACTTCTGATCTCACTTGCAGTCGGGGTGTTTGGATTTTTCATTTTTCCATTAATTTTAATGTATCTAAGTTATTGGATAGAGTCTCTTATTGTAGCCGCAGTTTCCAAGATTGTTTCTGATTTTTGGGACCAGCAATCTAAAAGAATTCAACAAGCGCGAAGGGAAAAACAGAGACTAAAAGCAGATGAAGAAAGTATGAAAGAAAAACAAGAGTTTGAGAACGCGATACTTTTAGACACTTCTGTTCTGGTGGATGGTAGGGTTTTGGATATTGTAAAAGCGGGGTTTTTAGATAGACCATTTGTTGTATTGCAAAATGTGATAAATGAACTTCAAAAACTTTCCGACAGTAAAAATAAAATAAAAAGAGAGCGGGGGAGAATGGGGTTAGATGTTGTAAAAGAATTAAAAAAAAGAACGAATGTTATTATTCCCGATGTGAAAGCTAAAGATAAGGATGTAGATGCCTCTCTAATAGATTATGCCAAGGAGAAAAAAATAAGGCTTATGACTTTAGATTTTAATTTGAATAAAGTAGCTAAAGTATCCGGGATAACAGTTTTAAATATTAATGATCTTGCAAACGCGCTCAAAAGTACTTTTATTCCGGGAGAGAAAATTAATTTGAAAATAGTTCAGGAAGGAAAAGAGAAAAATCAAGGGGTGGGTTATTTAAGTGATGGTACTATGGTTATTGTTGAAAACGGGTCTCAAAAATTAGGACAAGATGTAGAGGTTGTTGTGATTAAAAATATCCAATCTTCGGCGGGGAAAATTGTTTTTGGTGATATATCAAAGAATAACAATCCGAAATAAATCACAAAAATTACAATAAAAAAAACATTCCACAGAGAGCGACATACAAAGCGCTAAACGCAGAATGTTTTTAGAAGCGTGATTCCACCAAGAGGTGGAATGATATCATGCCCCCGAGCAGGCGAAGCATGAGAGCTTGCTTAATGATCACTTTATACTAATGAAAATTTTTAACAAGCGATGATGATTGAGAGATTGGTATAAAAGAATTGCGATTACAGCAAAATTACAGATCCATTCTAATGTGTATTGTTGATTTTTATGTGTTTACATATATATGTATGTATGGTATACTGATGAAAAGCTAAACCCTATAAGATGAAAATCTTATGTGGATAAGTTTTTTAATTGTGGAAAACAATTATGAAAAAACCTAAAGAAAAGGTAAAAACAACCATAATGATAGAGAAAACTCTTAAAAAATTTGCTCAGGTTTATGCCGTACAAAACGACTCTACACTTGGAGAAGTAATAGAAGAAGCGTTAAGAGAGTTTCTAAACAAATAATATAAAATAAAAACCTATAGCATTGACAAAAA
>DAOSPG010000025.1:0-6631 GCA_035374605.1 bacterium | reverse complement strand
AGTTTTAGGTAAAAAGCAGGTATAAAATCAGGGTAAAAATCCGAGACCGAATAAACATAATCAGCATTTTTCAAAATTTCTCTATTCTTTTTGATAGAAGATAATCCCTTAGAAGTCCTACGAAATACATGAGAAATAAAATCAAAAATTCCTCCCGGCATAGACTTGTTAACTTTATCTGTTTGAATAAACTTAACATCCACACTTCTTTTCTTTGTCATTTCTATAGCTTCCTCCGACCCGAACAAAACCAATTCAGCCTTATCCTTCCAATTCTTCAGAAATTCAATAAATATCCTATCTCCTCCGCTAAATCCCGTTCCTACATTATTGTTTGCAATAAAAACGATTTTCTTCATATTATTTTTTCCTAACCAAAATCTCTATAGAATAATACCCGGGAATAGGAATTCTAAAACCCCTCAACTTCTTTAAAATTATATTAGTAGTAAACAATTTTCTCAGTTTCTCTGATCTGGTCAACTTAAACACTAACCTGTAAACAGGATCAACTAAGGGGTATTTTAAAGTGGGTTTTCTCAATAATAAAACCTCAAATCCATCTTTAAACAAATCTTCATATTCTTTGACACTTCTATATTCCTTAAGATGTGTGGGTTCTACCACAGTTTCCCCTTTTGAATTTTTATAAAAGTACCAAGAAAATTTTCCTTTTAGAACGGATGTGATCAAGGCAACGCCATCCTTTTTTAAGACTCTGTGAACTTCTTCAATAAATTTTCTTTCATCAACGTGTTCTATAACCATAGTAGACACTACCCCATCCAGACTCTTGTCCTCCAAGGGAACCCCTAGTACATCACCTTTAAGAAACTTCGCATGCTTAAGAAAACCATCAGGAACTACATCAATAAAATCAATACCATACAGGTTCTTGAATCCTTTTTCCTCTAAACAATACAAAAGAGTACCTTCGCCACAACCAAAATCCGCAATTTCACCCTCAACAGGAAGGGTATCAAGAAATTCTTCCCATATCTTAGTAGAGTATACTGAAAATTTCACATCATCAGGAGGATAAAAAGTCCTGGTATCATAACTTTCGGCAAAATAAGTCTGGCTATGAGATACAAGATCTATCTTTTGGAAAACGACCATTTGTCCCTTCGGCATTAGCCCGAAATAACTTCTGTTCCATTTATAATCTACAAGCTTAAAACCATGTTTTTTAGATATATCTATAAGCGTTTTCTTAGTAAAAAATCTTATGTGAGGATTATTAGGATAAAAAAATCTATTCCAGAAAAAAATTGCAATAACAACTTTTTTGAGCAAGTTAAAGTCCGTAGTGGTTGCGCAAAAAAATCCTCCGGGTTTCAAAACTCTATAAATTTCCGACAAACATTGATCAATATCAAGAAGATGCTCTAAAACCTCAATGGCAAAAACGGTATCAAAACAATTTTCGGAAAAGGGAATATTCTCAAGAGAACCTTGTTTAAATTCCATTTTAGGAAATTTCTTTTTTCCTATTTCTATAGCCTCTTCCGATAACTCTAGAGCAACTGCTTCATCTATCTCCTTATGTTTATCAAGCAAAAAATTCAAAAAAGTTCCGTCTCCTGCTCCGGCATCTAAAACCTTTTTTCCCATATATTTCTTAAAAAAATGATAGTGCCAATTTAAATTATCACTTGACCACTCCGGAGGCTTATCTGTAGATTTCCCACTAATATCTCCTTTCCAATAATTTTCATAGTAACTTTTGATGCTCATAAACTAATAATATCTGGTAATTAAATTAATATTCTCTTCAGAAAAATTTTTCTCTGCGTACTTCCTACAATTTTTCTTCAACTCTAAGTATCTATTCTGATCTTTATACAAGTCCTCAATCGCCTTTTTTAAATTTTCCTTGCTTGGTTCCACTAAAATCGAAACACTTTCATCCAAAGCTTCCGGTATACCACCTTTATTTGAACCAACAACAGGCAAACCACACGCAACAGCCTCCATAACCACACGACCAAAACCCTCTTCGTATTGAGAGGGAATACAAAACACATCCGCACAGTTATAGTATCGGTTCAAAAATCTATTATCTATACGACCGATAAATTTAATGTTACTGTTTATCTTGGTAGCGTTTATCAAGTACTCTCTTTCGGGACCATCTCCCACAAAAATAAAGTCCAAATCAGTCAAATCCCTAGCCACATCACACAAAATCCTAACACCTTTCTTTTCTATCATTCTTCCCACAAAGAGAACAGAAAACTTATCGTCTAATCCCAATTCTTTCCTTAACTCCCTCTTATTTGATGGTTTAAAATTTTCCAGATTTATCCAATACCTAAAAGTATCCAAAGATCCAGTACCCATTCCAAAAGACAACAACTCCTTCAAGGAACTCTCAGATAGACACAGCACCTTATCTGCTTTCTTCAAAATACCAACCACCCATTTCGCTGTATTCGAATCCTTATCAATCTCATAAATGGCGTGTGTACTAACGACCAATCTTTTCTTAAAAATCCTTTTAAAAATTGCCCCCATCCAAGCCGCATTAAAACCATGGGCATGAATAACATCAATCTTTTTGTAATTAAACAAAAACCAAATAAAAGTTCTTAAAAACAAATAAGGAGTTATATATATAAAATCAATAAAAGGAAACTTTTCAACCTTATGGAATAAATTTTTACCAAACCACCTATATCTTCTTATCTCTATGCTCTCACCTCTCTTCTCAAAAGGTTTCCAATCAACCCCATCCGTAGTAATGGGAGAGTATGTTTGAACATAAACTCTATAATCTCTCCTATCTAAACCACTAACTAAATCATCTAAATGTGTTTCAACACCCCCAACATTGGGAGAAAAAAACGGAGTTAATATTAAAATACCCTTTCCTTTGAGATTACTCACTGCCCCCACCCTTTCCTACTAACCTCACCTTTTTTAAATAACCCAAAAATATAACCCCATCCATACTCCCATAACGTAATCCAACAAGCTAAAGGATGAAAAAACCAAGCAGTATCTTTCTTTTTTGAGTATCCTTTGAAAGCTTGAACAAATAAAGGAATAATTAAAATACAACTTAGAACAAACTTTAAAATCCCTGCATAACTAGATTTTCCCCAATCATATTTTCTATCCCCTGCGGATTTATGATAAAGAAAATCCCTAACCCTCCTTCTTTGTTTTTTTGCAAATTTAAAAATATTTCCTTCACAAAATGTATGAATTATCCCGTTTCTGACTTTAATAAAAGTAACACTCCCATATTTTTGTAAATAAGAATAAAGAATATCTATATCAAAAAGATAATCTCCATTAACATTTTCTTTTAAAAAATTTGTTCTGAAAACAGTTCCGTTAGCGCCTATTGTAGGAATTCCGCTTTTTCCAAATCTTACTAAAATATACCCGTCTTTATCATCCTCATCATGCTTAACCTCAGTCCATTTTCCTGTCAGTAAATTCATTCGATCATAATTTCCAAGAAAATGAACCAAAGGATCGTTCATTCCCAACAAGGCGCAATATCTAGCAATAAAACCATCTTCTTTTCTCCAAACATACTTCCAAGGCTCGCTTCCGACGGCTTCGGGATTTTCCATCAAGGGAACAATCATTTCTTTTAACCAATTTTTATTAGGAAGGATGTTATCCGAATCTATAAGAGCGCAAAATTCTCCGGATGCATTGTCCAGAGCGCGTTTTTTTCCGCTTTCGGCAGTTTTCAAAGGATTATCTACTATTTTAGCTCCGTATTTTTTCGCAATTTCTAAAGTTTTATCTTTTGATCCCCCATCAGCAATTATTAACTCAACTTTATCTTTTGGGTAATCCTGCATTTCTATGGAGCGCAAACACTCACCCAAAACACTTCCAGCATTAAGGGTGGGAATAAGTATAGAAACTTTTGGATATTCCATTTTTAACTCCTTTTCTGACTCTTATCAAAATCCTTTAAATGACCAAGAAACTTTTTTGCGGACATAAAATAATACTTAACATCGTCCCAGCTTCTGATGCTTTTTATTTTCCTAAAAATATATTGCGACGAAAAAAAAGAAGAATACAATTCCTGAGTAAGCTCTAGCAATCTTTTCTCGGAAAAGGGAATTCTCATAACGGGAGACCTCATGTCAAAAGCTTCGTAATCCTTTGGATCAACCTTAAACCAGCTATTTTCAACGCATTGATCATAAAGCTTGGTCCCGGGATAAGGAATTACTATCGTGGCCTGCATTGTATCCACGTAACCTTTTCTAAAAAGTTCTTTTGCAAAATTTATTGTGTTCAAAGCCATTTCTTCAGTTTCCCAAGGATAACCCAACATTACGGTAATATGGGGCTCTAAACCCGCTTCTTTTGCCATTTTCAGACGCGGCTCGATTTCCTCAACTTTCAAACCCTTGTCCAATTTATCTAAAGTTTCCTGATTTGCCGACTCCAATCCGTAAAGAATAAATCTAAAATTAGCTTTTTTCATTAACTCGCAATCTTCTTTTGTCAAAGCGTTTATCCTCATATTGCACCCTAAAACCACCTTTTTGTTATAACCCGATTCAATCATCAAATTACAAAATTTTCTTAAATAAGGTCCGACATAAAAAGTTCCAGCGTCATCAAACACTTCCTTAACACCATAATTATCAACCACATACTTAATTTCCTCAAAAAGTCTTTCAGGCGAAAATCTTCTGTAAGTTCCGGTGGGATACAAAGTAAAATTCCAAACACAAAAAGTGCACCTTCCCCACCAGCAGTCTCTTCCGGAATACATATATGTTCCGGGTCTGTATTTGTAATTTCCGTTCTCATAAGCGTACAATTTCCATTTCGTAAGATCTCTATCTACAAAAGGAAGATCGTCCAGATTGTGTTTTATCTCCACCGGACCTGAGTTCCAATATTTTTTTGTGCGCGTAGCATTTTCTCCCAACTTAACTGATTTATTTTCGATTCTTCCCCAAACTCCGCCCGTCATAACTTTTCCCCTTGTTATTGAATCCAAAAGATCGGAAAGTACAAAATCGTAATCTCCTCCGGCAATTACATAGTCAACCGGAGATTTCTCCATGGTTTCAATCGGAAGCACGGTTACATGATCTCCTACCATTACTACTATCATTTTTGGAAATTCTTTTTTTATTTTTTTGACAATTTCCCAATAAAACTTAACTACCGGGGTCTTGGCTTCTATCATTATAAGATCGGGTTTTTCCTCTTTTAACTGTGAAAACCACTCTTCTAACGTTTTTCTTTCAGCTATTCCGTCCATCCAAACAACATCGTATCCCCGGCTTTTTGCCAAAGAAGCGGCGTAGGCAGGAACCATCGGGTATATAAAGGTAGGGGAATTAAAATATTGAAACTGTCTATTTTGAGACAAAAGAGGAACACCTTTATCACTTTCAATCGGCGGGTATCCTATTGCCACTTTGAATTTTTTTGCCTTTTTTTCCTTGTTCATTTTAAATTTAATATATTTTAACCTTCGATATAATTTCCGGTTTTTTTGTCGTATCCTCTTAATTCCAAATCCGGTCTTTTCATTATACCAATGAGAAAATTTACACCATAATACATGTGCGTTAAAAAAACTCCTTTTATAAAATCAAAAGCTGCTTTTGCACTTTTCTCTTTTTTCAGAATACCGAATGATACAAAAGACACCACAATAAGATAAATCAACAGAGATAAAAGATAAAAAGGGAAGAAAATTTTCCAAAATAAACTTAGGATTAAACCTCCGAAAAACCAAACTACAAAAGCCGAGGGGGCAAAATACATAGGAATTCTTGATGTTTGAGGAAATATCCTTGCAAACTGACCTCTGTGCCTTCCATATCTGGAAATCTGCTTTAAATAAGGTTTAAAAATATTCCTTCTGTGGTGATAAACCAAAACTTCGGGATCGTATGGAAACTTTCTTCCAAACTTTTTAACTAAATCCAAACAAAGTTTAGTATCCTCTCCCGGCCAAAATTCAATCGGAAACCCCCCGACTTCTTCAAAAGCCAATTTTCTAACAAAAAGATTAACAGAAGGATAATCATCTACAAATTTTTTTTCTTCCGGTCTGTATCTATAAGTGGTGCCACCGCTAACTATAAAAGATTCAAAAAGATAACCTGCCATTCTTTCCAAATATTCAGCATCTTTTGGCGTAGCGGCAGGGCCGCCTAAAGCATAAATATCGGAATCTTCAAAGATCTTTGCCGCTTTTGAAAGCCAGTTTTTCTCGGGATAAGAATCATCATCCAAAAAAGCCAAGATATCTCCTTTAGATGACTTCGCCGCTAAATTTCTTTTTTCGCCGGGACCGACATTTCCCGAATTAATAATTTTTATTCTCGAATCCGAAAAATCATAATCCTCTCTCTCATCAGTAACCACAAAAACCTCATAATCCTGACAATCCAGTTTTTTAATATGGGAAATACTTTCTTTTACATAATCATTTATCTTTCTTACCGGAATAATAATTGAAAATTTAGGCATTTGTAACTTCTCCTGTGTTTATTCTCATATCCAATTCTTTATCATATATCCATTTTCTTTTTTTCTCATCACTATAGTAATTTAGTATTCTCAATCTATAAAAAACTGCTAAGGTGTCTTTAATCATATTCCTGACATTTTTATCAAAAAT
>DAOSPG010000024.1:5819-6945 GCA_035374605.1 bacterium | reverse complement strand
ATGTCCTCTTTTTTTCATTTCTCTGACAAGATCAAGAACATGATTTTCCATTCCTCCGTATTTTGATGAGTTCAGAACATAAAGAATTTTCATTTTATATTTTCATTGATAAAACTAAACATCGCGGAAATCTTTCCTTCCCAAGTATTTTTTCCGGCGGTTTCCTGTCTCTGTTTTGCTTTCCCGGGAGAATCTTCTTCCAAAGCTTTTCTGATGTTATTTGAAAATTCATTTTCGTTTTTAGAAATATAGCAAACATCGGAGAACGGATAATACGAGGGAAGGTCGGTGACTACAAGAGGAATCCCCGCCGCTAAGGGCTCAAAAAATTTCACGGGAAAACATCCTCCTACAGTATAATCGTTTAATTGATAGGGAATTATCATAACATCAAAGAAAGCAACGTATTTAGGAATTTCCGTGAAATCTTTACTGCCGAGAAAAAAGACATTTTTCAGATCTTCAAATCCCAAAGCTTTTTTTGTGGATTCCTTATCTTTTAAAGCTAAAGGGCCAATTATTACAAATGAATAAGAAGGATAATCTTCAGCGATTTTTCTAAGAAGTTTTTTATCAAATTTGTACTCATCAACGGCACCGGTGAATCCCACAATCGGATGGGAAATATTTTTCAGATCTTCGGGAATTTCAAAACCCTTGTTTTTAATGTCAAAAAATCTGTCAAAGTCACCGACGTTCGGGGTGAAGTACGTTTTGGGATTGTATTTTCCTAATTTTTCAACCAAACCGGGCGTAGTGGCAAAAACCACATTTGCTCTTGAGGCTAAAAGTTTTTCCTGGTTCGCAATCCATTTTTTCTTTTCAGGAGTGTCGTATTTTGGAAAGGCTTCGTAATTATCAACACAATCGTAAATTAAAAAATCATGCTTGATATATTTTAAATAATTTTCTAAGCCCTCCAACTCAACATGGTAAACCCAAAGAATAGTTTTTTTATCTGCCTGTTCCGATTCTGTTTGTCCATCAAAAATTTTCTGAGCTATTTTGTTTATTCTTTTGGCGTGTTTAACAGAAAAATCTTTTTTAAAAGGAGGAAAGTTCAAAGGTGAAAAAACCGTTACATTTTCTTCTGTTTTTTTTGTTTGTGTAAAAATTCTACTTAAAG
>DAOSPG010000024.1:0-5719 GCA_035374605.1 bacterium | reverse complement strand
TTGTTATACCAAAGAAAAAAAGCAATATTAAGAAGCAGACCGAGCATTAGGGGAATCATTGCCTTTAAAAAGGGTTTAAAGTAACGGATTTTAAAAAGCATGTATAAAAGAATGAAAAGAAATGCGAGGGCTGCGGTAGGTCTTGAAAGTATAGCCAACCCATAGAAAAAACCTCCCAAAAAGGCGCTAAAAGGCTTGAAATTGGAGCTTTTAAGAAAATCCAGTATGAAATAGAGTCCGAGAATTGAAAATAGCTGTAGTGTTCCGTGCTGCCACATAGACTGCGAAAGCATTGCGAAGTTCACACTTCCAAAAAGGTAAATCATAGTGAGTTTTACGGATTTTTCTTCATTAAGAGAAAACTGCCTTCTTAGCAAAAGGTAAAAGAATCCCCCTGATAAGGACATTATTAGAGCAGAGGATATTTTTGAAAGAATTATGAGGTTTTCCCAGTTTATTTCCATCCCGAGCTTAATGGGAAAAAAATATATCGGAAGAGAAATTAAAGGTGTGATTATGGGAAAGGCGGAAGCATAATTATTTCCTATCTTTTTTAAATAAAACGGAGTTAAACCGCGGACACCATTTTTATCGTCGGGATGGGGATATCTTTCCATCATCATATCAACATAAGAGTTAAGATAAAGAGTTTTCTCTTTTATTATTGCTACAGGAAGAAATATTGCCGGAAGTGTGTCCTCCGACTGAATGGCTAATTTATTTATTCCTGTCGTATAAACAAAAATCCAAGAAAAAATAAAGAGAAAAAAAGACGCTAAAACTATATAGAAAAAACCTCCGGATTTTTCTGTTGTTTGCATACTTATATTCTACTACATTGTACGGGCTCAGCCCGTTCCGGGCTGAGCCCTGGCCAGGCTCGGACACCATACTACGGAAGCCTAACCGGAAGATATTTCTTTGTGGACCATATTAAAAACCTATTTTTCAAAACCCCTTCTTTGATTAACTCGTTTATTGGCTTTGAAATATCAAATTTTTCATCTTCGTTCAAAACTATGTCAAATGAAAGATCATACGAATCTCCAAAAATATAGTTCACAATTGGAGAATTTGGAAAGGTCGTTATTTCTTGAGAGTCTAAAATACCATATCCGTCTTTAGACAAAAAATATACGGGATTAATAATTTCATATCCATTAATTATTTCTATACTTTCTATGTCTTCGGGCAAAACATCATTTAATTTAACGAATAAATAATCCGAATCGGTATAAGGGGTATCAAAGTCTACTTCATAGGTCTGGGGCACCCCCATTTTTGAACAGCCCGGGAAGTAAAAAAGGGTTTTGCTTTCCGTTTCAATTTTGCTTTCATTATCCCCCTTCTCATTTTTACCAACTTCTTTGTCACCACCGGAATCACCTTTCTCCCCGTTTATTTTTTCTCCGTTGCTCCCATCTTCTTCCTTAGACAAATAATAAAAATCCGCTTCAACGTCGTTAATCCCTATGTTTTGTCTTTTGCACGAAAAGGTTATTCTAATTTTTGGCTCCCGTGCATTATAAGGTTTGGCTAAATTTCTATCTTCAGAAATATTGGTAAGAGTATTGTTAGAATTATTAGTATTTTCTGTTCCATCAGTCTTTTTTGCCTCACTACCTTCCCCATCCACAAAATTAACCGCTTCAACTTCTCCAAAATCATTTCCTGTATTTCTAAGAGATTTGATTCTAAAAAAATTCGTCGGGGTTGTGGAAATGAGTTCATTAGCTAAAGCTTCATTGGAATAAATAGCAGAAATTATGTCTTCTAAATCCCCATTTTGAATATAAAAAGAACCTTCTTTTTTAAAGTCCTTAATATTTTTATTCTCCACCCGGGAATGATTCGGAGAATAAACTAAGTAATGATCAACAAAAACAGGCCAAGAACCCGAAAGATTATATTCGTGTATTAAAGTTTTTTCTCCCAGTTGTTTTGAGTAGGGCAAAACAACAGCTTCATCAACAACTCCTATTAAATCTTCTTCTCCATAAGCTATTTCAACATTTTTTTCCCTTACTTTCAACAAAAAACCCAACCCCACGATTAAAATGGCGGTACAAATATACCAAGTTTTTTCTTTTCCGGAATAATTAATAAAGTCTAAATCACTTTTGCTTTTGAAAATTATAAAAGCTAAAATCAGCATCATTAACATCAAAAACCAATAAGATTCACTGATATCAACAAAGGACGCAATCAACAAAGATATTAAGATCAAAATAGGAATAGAATATTTTTTAACTTCCGGTTTAATTCCAGCATGGGAAATTTTGAAAGACGCGCTTTTGAGTATTTTAACAACGGACGGCAGTAAAAGAACAAGAATAAGAGTAATAACAACAGCTTCATAGAAAAAAACTATTAATCTAAAATACCCTCCTGTGGAAACACCCGTTATTATCTTTTTCGGATTCAGACAGTCAATTGAATAAGACAAAATATAACCTAAATCTATTCCCTGCACATCCTTTATGCTTATGAAGGACATAAGAATTAAATAAATAACTATCAAGCAAATTGTTCCGAAGAAAATTATTCTCTGATACAAGGGCATATTTTTGTTTATATTAAAAAAATCTTTGATATCAGATAAAGAGATTTTCTTGTCTTCCTGAGAGAGCAGTTTTAAAATCCGATGCATCAAAATCACTATAAAAAACATGGAAACAGCGATGGAGAAAGTTTCAAAAACCGTTGTTTTTGAAAATTCCCGAATAAAATCCAAAAAAGATTTGCTTTCCTCTTCTTTGTCTTTATCTACATTTAAAGGAGCTTTGTCTGCTTTCTTTACAGCTTTAAAGAATTCGCTAGTTTCAGACCTTTTTTCCGGAGTTAATAGAAGACTTTCCGGAATAACCCATAAATCAATATTTTGCTCTGAATCTATTCTTAGAAACCCATCAACAGAGAAGACTTCGTTGGAAGAAGCGTTATTGCTGTCGCAGTAAAACTTTACCGGAAAGTCGGATGAAAACGGAGAATCGCAGACTAAGATGACAGGGCTCAGCCCTGGGCTGAGCCCGGGGACGGGGACGGAGGAGGAAAGTAAAACTAAGTGTTTGCCTTTTCCATCACCAGCCAAAAAATCATCAATTGTTTTTTCCTTTCCATCCTGTTTATAAATTTCAAATCCAAAGTCTTTTTCAAAAACCTTCTGATAGTATTCAAGTTTTGTCTGAGCGTGTGAAGTTAAAAAAACTGCAACTACACCGATAAACAATATCGGGATTAGAAGTTTAAATTTTCCTTTATTCAAATATTTTTTCATAAAAAATGTCCTTTAAAACCCCCAAAACCAAAAGAAGATAGCAGGTCTGTGCAAAAAACTCCGCAATCTGATCCATTTTTAATATGAGCATTATCGGTGTTAAACCTAAAGAAATCAAAGCCAAAAGGTAAATATATTTTCTGTCTGAAAGAAAACCAAAGAGGAAAACAAAAAGCGAAAAAATCAGCATGGGGAAACTAAATACCGCAGATAATTTTGCTAATGCAAATATTATTAAAAGTCCCAAAATCATCAGAGCAAAAAATATATAGGATTTTTTAACTTTGGTTTTTAAAATTTTCCCTAAAGTTTTTTCCAAAGGAAACAGGAAAAGAAGCAGGTTTAGAAAGAAAATTAAAATTAAAAGAATATTAAGTTTGTATTCGACAAATAAACTAGACATTTTTCTGTTCTTTGGTCAGGCACAAGTATTATAAGGTTTTCTGAACAATTTTCCACTACTTCAGAAATGACCTACATAAAAAATCCAAATGCCTAAAAACCAAGGATTTCTTCTAAAACTCTTCTTTTGAATTATCATCAACTCTTTTAAATAAGGTCATTATTTTCTTTCCGTCAACTTTTATGTTCAAATACTCTTCAAAACCCTCATATTTATGCTCCGGATAATCTCCCATAACCGTTCTGTAATCACCTATTATGTATTGAGCCTTATTGTAGTCTTCGATGAATTCAAATTTATCTTTCACATCAGGAGGAAAAAGCTTTATATTTGACCTACCGGCATGGTTATAAAGTAAAAGATATTTCCCATCGGCATTAGGAGGATCATTCTTCTCAATAAACTTTTCTATAAGCTGTTTTGCAGATAACCCCCAAAAATCTCTATCCCATTTGACATCCCAATTCTTCCCGGCAATGGGATTAAAATAAACATAGTAATGAGGATGATTTTTTCCCATCCAAATAAACGTCTGAATCAAAGACAGAACAACACAAAACACAATCGGATAAAATAATTTTGCTTTTCTTTCCAGGAGAAAATTTAATCCTAAAACACCTGTTATAAGGAGCGATGGATAAATGTAATAGAGATGTCTCCAATCATCATACAGAGTTGAATGAAAAATCATTACCGCTCCCAACGAAGCCACAATGGAATAAATCGAAAACAGAAGTACATAAAATGAGTAACTATAATTCCTGTTTTTTAAGAAGTTAAACAGAATAATCGGAGTTAAAATAAGCCCTAATATAAAAACCAAAATATGACTATGAGGAGATGAAATTAATATCCAAACCGGTATGTACGTAGCAGGAACATTTCGACCTTTTATTAATTCTCCATTGTAAACTACCGAACCTCCCCAGGAATACTTACTAAAAGTTTTAAAAACCTCTCCAAAAGCCGTGATGGGATTTCCCCAAAGAACGGGCCAAATAAGATAAAGAAAACCTACTAAAAAAACTACAAATATCACTGCAAAATTAACATTTTCCTCAAAATCTTTTTTTAAGTTGGTCAAAATCCAAAACGCAAAGTAACCAGGTATAAGAATACCCATTGTTCTGGTATTTATCGTTATAGCGGTTACAAAAGAAAAAACTATTAAATCACCGATTTTTTTATTTTTAATAAATTTAAAAAGAAAATAAGAAGAAATAGTAAAGAAAGATAGAAAAATGCTATCTTTTATATTATAGAAACTATGAGCAGATATTCTAGGATGGAAAAAGAACAAAATTAAACTCAGTAATAAAAGAGGCTTTGATTTTATTATATCTTTTAAAATCAGATAAAAACAAAATCCGGCAAGTATAAACATCAACCTTACATAAAGATGCCTCATATACCAAAAGGCAGGTGTATTAGAACCGCATATTTCAGGAAAATAATCCAAAACCACGAAGGGAAGTTGAGCTGCTACACCATAATATTTATCTCTGTAATTTTCAATTTCCTGAGCTTTTTTAACGCTTTCCGGGGCTTTATCCAAAATCCCAAGTGCGGAGTATATTCTCTTGGCGCTTACTTTCGAACTGGTGTATTCGATTCCTTCATCATAGGATATTCCGAAATCTTTGTAGACAAATAAACTATAAATTATTATGAATATAAAAAATAGAACAAATATGTAGTTACGATCAAGCAATATTTCTTTAACCTTTTTCATGTTGATTTTAATTTATAACAAAACTTGACCTTTATTTCCCCACTTCAAAAACAACACTCTCCCCTACTTTTACACCTTCGCCTATCTTCTGTTCAAAAAATCCATAGATATCATCACGAGTATGAAGAACCGGGTTTATCTCCGATATTTTTTCCAAATCGTCGTCAGAAATTTTCTCCGGATAGTAGATTAAATATTTTGGATTTTGTTTTAAAAATTCTTGTATTCCTTCTTCGGTTATCAATTTTTTGGAAAATTCGCCTGCATTAAATCCGGTTTCATAGTTTACATAGTTTACGGGATTAAT
>DAOSPG010000023.1:0-7762 GCA_035374605.1 bacterium | reverse complement strand
TGGTCGGGGTGACAGGACTCGAACCTGCGACCTCACGCACCCCATGCGTACGCGCTAGCCAACTGCGCCACACCCCGACGAATAAGTATATTTTACACCGCTCCAGTCGCTCCGGATATAGTAAAAGAAGGCGGACGAGTTTTTTAGACCAATCCGCCCCGGACTTCATTTCAACAGCAAATTAATGCCTCAACTTCCTCTTTATTTCGTTGAGTTCTTTTCTCTCCTTCCTAGGCATTGTCTCTACTTCTTGCGGTTTTCCGACAAGAAACACAACTGGGTCTGTTGCCTCTGTGAACTTTTTTCTTGGATTAGCCCATCTTAGAAAATTTTTCTTGTTTCTTACCATTACGGTAATAGAAACAATTCCTGATGAAGAATCCAACACAGGGTCGACCATAATTCCCGTGATGAGGGTATTTTCTAACAAATACCGCTCTACCTCCCCTACGTATTGATTCGGAACCGAAATCACATATTTTCTTAACATCTTGTTCTCCTTTTCTATTTATTTTTCCTGCATAATATCCTATTTAATCTTAATTTTCAAAAATGGTAATATAAAAAACATGAATGAAGAAAATGAAAAAGAAAATTTAGTTGGGTCGGTTCCCGCAGATAGTGAGAGAGCAGATAAAAATGTAGTTTTGGGAAATGAGAAAGCTAAATTTGTCGAAGATAAAGATGATGAACTTAATAAAACAACTAAAGATTCAAAAGCGGAGTTTCAACCTATTGTAATAGAGTGGAAAAAGCCGTTTTTTATTATGTTTGGAATAGGTGTTGTTGGAATTATATTGGCTTATCTTCTAAAGGGACAGGGATAAAGCAAATTTATTTTAATTATTCTTTATTGATTATTTTTTTAAATATTATTTTGTGTATTTTTCTGTCTTTCCCAAATTTTAGTTTTTTTGCCCAAGTGGTTTCTAAATTTCCTAAGTCTTTTTTGTTTAATTCTCTAAGTTCAACAATTTCAAAATATTTTCCAAAAGAAATTAAGATTTTTTTCAGATTTTCTTTTTCCGTAATATCAGGTAGTTTTAATCTCTCTGTTTCTGAGGGTTCAAATTCCGGTACATATCCGAATATTATTTCCATTTGTCCGTCTTTTTTTATTATTGAACTTAATTTTTGAGCTGTTAATTCGTTCATTTTTACCATTTTTTCCAAAAGGGTTCCCCAAGGCAGGTTTATGTATAGTTCGTCAACCGAGGACAAAAGCTCGGAGGGAAGATTTTCTATCGATCCAATTGCAAAAATTGCGTTTTGTAATTTTTTTCTATTTGCTTTTTTAGAATAGATTTTTAACTGACTTTCTGCAGGATCAATTCCGATGTAAAGGTTTTTTGGGTTTTTAACCGCTTTTTCATAAATAAATCTTCCGTCTCCGGTTCCTATGTCTAATACTGTCTTATCAAATTTTTTTATTAAATTTTCAATATCAGTCTTATTTAACTCGCTTTTTTTATTTCCTGTTACTATTTTCATTGGAAAAATGATAGCATGAAAATATCTTGAATTATTTTGCCGCTATGGCACAATATGTACACTATGCCGAGAAGAAAAAAGAGAAATCTAAAACAAAAGAATTTAAAAATTAAAAGAACAAAGAAAAAGGCGCATAGAGTAAGTTAATCTCCACCAAATCTTCTTTGTCTTCTGGAGAACTCCCTTATTGCTTCTTCAAACTTTTTAGGTGTGAAAGCGGGAAAGTACGTGTCTGTGAAATAAAGTTCAGCGTAAGCGCATTGCCAGGACATAAATCCGCTAAGTCTTTTTTCACCGCCGGTTCTTATTATGTAATCTATTTGCGGAAGTCCCGCTGTATCCAAGCTTTTTTCAACATTTTCAGGGGTTATTTCCAAATTCTCTTCTTTCATTTTTTTCATAGCTCTTAAAAGTTCATCATGTCCGCCGTAATCTATAGCCAGCACTATATAAAAATCGGTAAATTTTTTGGTTTCTTCCTCCGCCTTAATTATCATGTTTCTCAAAGCTTCCGGGATTCTGTCTTTTCTTCCAATGTGAACAAATCTCATATTTTCTTCACCGCATCTATCAATATATTTTTTTGCCATTTTTTCTATGATAGAAAATAGTTTATCAACTTCTTCTTTTGATCTTTTCCAGTTTTCTGTTGAAAAAGCCCACGTTGATAAACAACGTATTCCCATTTTCTTAGCTTTTCCCACCAGTTTCTCAAAAGTTATCGCTCCTCTTGCGTGTCCTTCAAAAGCGGGAAGGCCTCTTTGTCTTGCCCATCTTCTGTTTCCATCCATAATTATTGCTACATGTTGGGGGAGATTTTCTATTTGTGGTTTTTGATTTTTCATAATTTGCATTATACTGCGAAATTATTGTTATATCTAAAAATTTTCAATTTCATTAAACTCTTTAGCGGTTATCCACTCCGGTTTTGGGAGATCTTTGTATTTTGGATTAGGCAAAAATTGCGCTCTGTTATCTTTTTTTATAAAAAAATATCCCATTCCTCCCAGCTCTTCAATTGGTTTGTAATCATCTGGTGAGTGTCCTTCTTTCCAATTATCTATTGTTATTAAAGGTTCGTTTCCTATGTTGGTCCAGGAATGTCCCCATTCCTGGCTTATTTCCATCTCCTCACCCGGTAGAAATTCAACAAAATAAATTTTTTCAAGTCTGTCAGATACCCAGTCGTCATCAATAAATTTTCTTTTTTGCATTAAAAGAATTCCTTCTCCGCTTATCAATTTGTATTTTTCCGTTACGGGAGAAGAGTGATAATGTCCGAAAGTTTTTGGAAATTCCCCATTGTAATCTCCGGGAGAAATTAAAGTTAGGTTTTCCCATGTCTTTGAAATGTCGGAAAAAACCCAATAAACTACATCGTCTTTGTTTTTATCCTTGCCGATGTTTGGATCTGCAAGTACGGGAGTCATTTCTCCCAAAGTTCTTATTGACTTAAGTTGCATATATAAACAACCGTGTTTATTTATTATTTAATAATATTTCGATATCGGCTTTTTCTTTTAACCCGTTGATAAACGATTGGTATTCTGTGCTCATTTTTTCCTGTTTTAATCCTTCTTCAACAAGAGATTTAATTTGTTCCATATCGGTGCCCTCGGGGAAAGAGTCTTTGTTTTCTTCAATATATTTTTGTATATCCTCATCGGTGACGGTTATTTTATCAGCCAATAATTTCTCAATTAAAATGTTCATTTTGTAGTTTTCCCTTAAATCTTCTATAGTCATTCCGCTCTCTTTTAATGCTTGTTGGAGGTCTTGTCCTTGTGATTTCATGCTGTCCTCAATCATTTTAATTTGATTGGAGACTTCTTCTTCCGTGGCTTTTATTCCTCTTTTTTCGGCTTCTTGTTTAATAAGTTCCCCCTCAATAATTGAATTTAGTACACTTTCTCCATAATAAGTTTCCATCTCTTTTACTAATTCCTTTTTCCAAATTGGTTTTCCATTTACCATAGCTGATATGAGGTTATTTTTCACAAAGAATCCTGCTAAGAAAGCTATCATAACTATTATTAAACTCGTAACGAGAGTTTTGTTTTTCTTAAACCAACTTTCTTTTTTAGTCTTTTCTTCTTTAGGTTCTTCCTTAATTTCCTCGATATTTTTAACGGGCGCTTTAGTACTTTCTTCTTCTTTTAATTTATTATTTTTTTCTTTTGTTTTTTCCATTGTCCAAGTATAACATGATAATTAAATACTATTGAAAGTACTTGTTTTTGAAACCTTTACTTTCTGAAATTGATTTTACTCTATTTTTGTTTTTTAGTGAAAGATTTATTTTGTCTTATTGATTTTTCAATCTTATTTTGTGATAGTATTAAAATATGAAGAAAAATAATACTGTCTTTATCCTAATAGTTCTCCTTTCTCTGTGTTTTCTATGTCTCGGATTCTCGCTTTTAAAAGTTATGGAAGTCGGATATAAGAGATGTATTCCCTCAAGAACTTCGGGATATAATTCTTGTCCCGTTGTTGCCGATACAGTAGAAATGCCAACTATTGCCATTGAAGCCGTCGGTCAGGGAAACGAATTATTTTTATATGGTGATTTGAAAAAAGAATCAATTCCCGCGGAACTGGAGCTTGGAGAATATTGGTACTGGATATATTTTGAAAAACCGGTTCTTTTAGTAAATAGCGCTTCCGGAGTTCCAACTTATATAGATAAAATGCAATTAATCCCTTCTGAAAATGAAGACTTTTATAATCTTGAAAGTTTTGTAGATAAGAGAGTAGAGGTTTATGGCTATCAGACTTCGGGATACGCGGAAAGTTCTGTTTTCCAGGTTGAAGCTATTAGAGAATATTAATTAACCTAAGGCTATTAAAATAGTTCCTATTACTACGATTATTATTCCAAAAGCGGATTTAGTTGTTAGTTTTTCACCTAGAAGGGTTGACGCCAGAATGAGTGTAAATACTAAACTTAATTTGTCTATGGATGCAACTTGAGCGGCGTTTCCTGTTTTTAATGCTTTAAAATAAAAAAGCCAGGATAATGCTCCGGCGATTCCGCTGAGAAAAATAAATAGCAAAGGTATTGGTTGTCCCCAAATTTGTTTTATCAAATATATTTTTCTTTGAGTTAAAAGTATTGTAATTAAAAACAACGCCATTATAATGGCGCGAATCGTTGTAGCTGTGTTGCTGTCAATGTTTTTTAACCCTATTTTTCCGAAAATTGCCACCAGAGAAGCAAAAAAAGCGGACATTAGAGAATAAATTAGCCAGTTATTTGGCATGGTTTTAGTATAACATCAATAAAATTTATTTTCTTTTGTAAATTTCCCAGTAATCGGAAACAGTTTCATAATGTGCGTATTTTTCATTTACATAATCTAAAACTTCGGGCATTCTTTGTTCGTTTGTAATGTTGTCCAAATTTTGAGTCCATGATTTGGAAGAGTAAATGATATATTCCGGGTTAATTTCAGCCAAATCTTTTATAAATTTTTCTCTATACGGATCAACGGAAGCAAAATATGAAATGTAGAATTCATTGCAGGATGGTTTTCTTAACATAAAGGGAGATATTGCATCCGATGCTAAACTGAAGACGCATTTTTCATTGGCAAATATTTGATTGAGTCTTTTAACTCCGTCGGCATAGTTTTTGTTATAAAAAGCGTAGTCTTCCCGGTGTACATATTCGTTTAACCTGGAGCCAAAAGAAAAAATGTTGCCGGGGTTGAAATTTTTTGAAAGTGTAAAAAGCAGGAAAAAACAGTTTAAAAATGCCGGGAAAAGTATAGCGTGTTTCTGTAATTTTTCTTTGCTTTTGTCGGGAAGAACATGCGCAGGAAAAATGTAACTGATTATCAGCGCAATATTTAATCCTAAAACTATGAACACAAAACTTGAACTATATTCCAGATGCGTTAAGTCACTTCTTCCTAGGGCTGAACGGTAAAACAAAAGAGAAGAAGCTGTCATTATTCCGTGAATTATTCCTTCGTTTTTTAATTTTCCATTTTTATAAACAAAGGCAAGAAAAATAAGGTAAATTAAAATATTGAAACTTGAGATAAGTAGAGGAAGTGTAAATCTAAATGATTTGATTATGTTTGGGGTTGGATAGATTTGTGAGTCTAAGAGATCTTTAATTTTGGTAATATACATAAGGTTTTTCACGAAAGCTGAAAATTCATAAGAACCTACAAAAAGATAAAGTAATATCCAGCCGAAAATTACACCCGTCACAGTAGCGAGTAAGTTTATCCGCACATTCTTAGGAGTATGCATTTTGGATATCGTAAGGATTAAAGCTAATATGACCAACAGCGCCGTGAAATAAATTCCTATATCCAGGCTGTAAAAAGAACAGATAGCGGAAAATAGCCCGGTGACGAAATATAGGATTTTTTTTCCGGAGTTGACCGCGAGGAACATCACAGCGATACCGAATAAAAATGGCCCTGCCCTCCTGTCAAAATTTTGTATCCGCATAGAATATAGATAGAAAAAAATCATAAATTGAATCGCCAGCGCGGAAAAATGTTTATTTTTAAGATTTTTCCAAATGGAATAAAACAGCAGACTCAGACCTAAAGGAATCAGTAATTTAGTAATTTCTACTATTACTCTATACGCTCCGATTGAAACGACATTAAATATTTTCCATCCTAGAACAGCGGTAAAAAGATCCTGAAAAGCTCCGCGTACAAAAAGTGTGCCGGACCAAATTCCTTTTCCGTTTATGAAATTGTACGCGGGAGTCATTTCTACTCCTTCATGAAATGTATCAAAATATTTATAGGTAAAATCTTTTTGAAAAAAAATTAGTAAAGGTATTATTGAAAATAAACATATTGTGATAATAGTGGTTTTCCTATTTAAAGTATCTGAAGTAAGGTCATTTTTATTTGTGTTATTTGCGTAGTTATTATTATGTTCGGAGTTTTTTGCAAAGATTTTTACTAAGGTGTTTTTGAATTTGGAATTTAAACTGAGGGTGAAAAATAAAACGGATGGTAAAATAACGAACACTCCCCATCTCACGCTGTTTGTCATTGGATTTTGTTTTGCGATGGTAAGTTTTCCGACCGCGTTGTACGGATTTGAAAAAGGAAGATTTATTTTCGGCCATAGTCCCAATGCTATAAGGTATCCGATGCTTATAACGATAATAATACTAAGTAGGAAAACAAGGAAATCTTTGTATTTTCCCATAAAGCAATTATACATTACAGGTTTGTAATAATTTTCGGCGCAATTGGTTTTTGAAATAATTGGGTTTTGGATTGGTGTATGCCAATAATTAATTGACATATAATCTTAGTATGAAAAATTTAAGTTATGTTGCCATAAAATTTAGTGATGAAGATAAAAAAGCTTTTAGCGCGTTTTTACATTCTGTATGTGACGAAGATGATTTTTTTTGCTCACCGGTGATAAAAAGTATCAAAGGTGATGTTACTGATGATTTACATTTAACAGTTCTGTATGGATTTAACAAACCTTCGGAGAAAGAGAAAATTAAAGACTATATTGATAAGACTGAGTTGGAAGATCTTGAAATAGAAGGAATCGATTTTTTATCGGGTTATAGAGGGATGTACAAGGTTTTGGTTTTATCCATAAAAGATAAAGGGGGTAAATTATTAGAGTTGCACAAAAATCTTAAGAAAAAGTTCAGTTTTGATGAAGAAGTTCAGCACGAAAAATTTGTTCCGCATGTTACTCTTGCTTATTTGAAAAAAGACGTTAAGGAGAATGAGGTACGGAAAGAGTTTGAGAAATTTTTTATTAAATCTGTTAAAGTTTTACATCCGGTTGGTATTGAGTTGGTAAATTAGTAGCGTGTTTCATTTTGATTGTTTCTCACAGGAGTGTTGAAAAAATAATGGCGTTCATAAGAAAGATTGAGAATTTTACTTGTAATAATTGTGGTACTTTTGTTGTCGGGGACGGTTATACAAACCATTGTCCCAATTGTTTGTTCAGTAAGCATGTTGATATTAGCCCCGGTGATCGTAAAAGCTCTTGCAAAGGTCTTATGGAACCCATTGGTATAGAAATGAAAGATAAGGAGATAGTGATTATTCACAAGTGTGCTAAGTGCGGTGAAATTAAAAAGTGTAAGTCATCTCCAAAAGATAATTTTGATGTTATCTTATGTTTAATCCGGAGACCGGTAGCATAGTAAAAATTATCAATGTATTGAAGGTTTTGTGCGCTTAAAGAAGTTTTTGTTTATTTGGGATTTAAAAGAGATTTTAAAAAACTAATTTTTGCATTAATGGGGTTTACA
>DAOSPG010000022.1:0-7854 GCA_035374605.1 bacterium | reverse complement strand
CCTTGTATTGCTCAAGTTCATAATATTTAAAAAATCCACCACCTTGCCAGTTAACGTCTTTAGAAATTCCACATGGCTCATTCTTACCATTACCAGCCAGTACTTGTTTCATTCTAAACAAAATATCTGTTTCAAAATAAGAAGCCAATTCAATGCCAATCCATTTACGTCCCAATTTATGTGCCACAGCAACCGTTGTTCCTGAACCCAAAAAGTAATCAAAAACGAGTTGCCCTTCCTCAGTGGTAAGGTTAATTACTCTCTGAATTAACTGCTCCGGTTTTTGCGTGATTTCTGCACCATGAGGAGTATATTCTTTTGCATTTCGTTTTATTTTATTTGAATGTAAATCTTCATATTCGCTAGAATTCCAAGTATCTTCAATATTATAAGCCCCTCTTCCTGTGTCTAAACCAATTTTATAAACAGTATTTTCGTCATCTTTGATAACTAATTTGATGTTTTTAATTTTTTTGTCTTTTATTCCCCATTTATCTTTAATGCTTTCAAGCTCTTTTTTTATAAGATCTTGTTTAAAAGATAAATAAGGTATCTTTGATTCTGATTTCTTGAAAAAATAATCTTTCCGACTGTTACTGGCAAAAATATAGAGCGTATCATGATTTCTGACAAATGCATCCACTTGAGTTTTATAGCCTGAAACCCAACCGATTCTCCAGATAATTTCATTTATAAAATTTTCCTTGCCAAAAACTTCTTCCAGAAGATTTCTCCCTAAATAATTGGCATTCCAGTCAAGATGTAATACAAAGCCTCCAGATTTCGTTAAATATATTTTAGCTAAATCTAATCTATTTTTCATTAATGTTAGCCAACTGCTATTTTGAAATTTATCTACATAATCAAAATCGCTTCCAGTGTTAAACGGCGGATCAATATAGATCGTCTGTACTTTTTCTTTAAATTTCGGCAGGATTGTGTTTAATGCTTGGTAATTTTCGGATTTTATCAGCCAGCCGTCCAAAGATTTATCTAAATCATCAAACTGGCTCAAAATTTCTAACTCCAAATCTTTGAAATACTTGGTGTCAATCGGCGCTTTAGGATTGTCTTTGTCTATGCCTAATTCTTCCCATTCTTTAACCTGCTCTTTATAGTTTGTATGCTTTTTGATTTTTTCAATCAGTTTTCCATCTTTTATTCTATCCAATGTAATCACATAATTTGAGTTTTTAACAAACTTTGGTTTGTTCCAGATTCTTACTAGTTCATCTTCAAACTGCGCGATGAAATCAATGATCTTAAAAGCAATGTCTTTTAAGATTTGCAGTTCATTAACTCTGTCAGCGTTCCATTCTTTTGCTCCTTCCCAGAAATATTGATAACTCCAAAGTTTAAACTGTTCCTCTAAAAATGATTTAGCGTTTTTGTTAATAAAGAAATCAACTTCACTTTGTTTTGCAAAAATATGAAAAGCACGCTCCAGTTGTTCTTCGGTAATCGCGATGCCTTTTCTTTTTATGGCTTTTAATATCTCATCTTGTTTTGTTTTTGTTCCCTTTTCGGAATATTGAACACTAAATACAATTGTGGTATCTTCTTTGACTTTATCTAATTCAAAAATGAGTGAGCGTTTTTCGTTAGCTTTTTTGCTTTCTATTTTTGAAGCGTCAAAGTAAAATTTAAAGCCATCAAACTCAACTGGCAAACTTCTAAAAATTCGGTCGGTTTTGACATAATAAAGCATCTGTGTTTTCCAAAAGAGGATAACATCTTTTTCATCAGTATAAACTTTTTCGTAAATGTTGTTATGAAATGGTGTTGAATTGAAATAGATTGAACCGTTTTCCGTAAAATAGCGGCTGAAAAATGAATAGAGTTTGTCAAAAAGTTCGTCCCTAAAATTTGGATGGTTTGTTAGCGCTGTTTCAATATCTTTTTTGAGAATATCCTCAATTTTACAGTAGTAATTTGATTTTATCCTCATTAAATTAACAAAACCGCCCTTGCCTTCAATTCTGGCTCCAATAAAAACATCCTGTAGCGCTTTGTAAAATTTTTGTTCTTTAGTCATAATTTTATTTCCGGCCTAAATCAAATTACTGCCACTTGAGTGGCAAGTTTAGATAACTTGTCTTGTGACAAACCCCTTGTTTTCGCAATTTTTAAATATTCTTATAAATGATTAACATTATCTTTATAATACACGATTTAGTTTCTTGTGTCCATCAAAATAAGGGGTCCTTTGTTGTATGAATATGATGAGACAAGGCGGGTAGGACAAACAAACATACTGTCCATAAAATTTGCAATCTTTAGATTGGTCGGGGTGACCCGATTTGAACGGGCGACCTCAGCGTCCCGAACGCTGCGCGCTAGCCAACTACGCCACACCCCGTACTATATGAAATTTTTTGATCTTATCTGTAGTATAATTCACATTTTGCCACTTGGCAATTTTCTGTTTTGGTCTACCTCGTTTTATTTTTCTTCGGAGTCCAAAAAGTCAGTAAATCGTAACATTCTGCGTTTTTAATATAGCCCTTGGGGATTAGACGGTGTCCATCTTACTCTGGTGGACTTGATGCAAAACCGGTGGAATAAAATACTGCGAAAATTGATTAATTGGCGCCAGCTAGGTGAATGAGCTATCATGACATCAACGCGCTAAAATTTGTTAATAGATCATCTGCTTCCTCCTGCGTGTACATCTTAGTATTGTTTTTTGTATTTTAACGACCCCCCCAAACCCGCCAAAGGTAATGCTCTGGAATTTAAATACTATAAGATGCATGTTTTTGATATCAAGTGGTTCACAATACATTCCGGAGCAGTGGTTTCCATAGGCCCTGACTTTAGGAATATTTATTTGTTTAAGCTCGTTTATATTAAAAATAGTGAGATCGCCTAAAGTGACTACCAGGTCTATATTATTTTGAGAAATTGTTTTTAGAATGGGATGATCAGCTATGGCTAAATTTTCATGCGATTAGTTAATTAATTTTTCAAATTATGTATTTATGTCAGATTTACTTTCAAGCAGCCATTTCCAGAGCGGTTTGAATTGTATGGTTTTTCCGTTTCGTTTTATTTCGCGCTCTTCATCCCATGTGAGTACGGTGAGATTATCTGTTTTTAGTTCACCACTCGCTTCTATGAGGGCTTTCGCTTCACGATCTTCCACGGCTTGATTTACCGATTCATAGCAGACCTGATAAAGCCCGAGCACTTCAATTTCTTTTTTCACGACAAAATCTATCTCACGGTTATTTCGAGTTTTGTAATAAAACAATTCACGTTCCGGTTCAAAACCACGCTTCACTAATTCCATGAAAACGAGATTCTCCATAAGCTTACCCCTGTCAGGTGAATGCTGTATGGCTTTTGCGGTCACAAAACCATTGTCTACGGCATACACTTTTCTTGGTGATTTTATGCGGTAGGATGATTGGTGCGAATACCTGGAAATAGAAAAAATAAGATATGCCTCTTCAAGATAGTTTATGTATTTTTCTGTTGTTGTCGCACTCTTCAAATCAAGAATGTCTAAAAGTTTTCGCGTCGTGTAAAGACTCGCGAAATTATTTATAAGATGCGATCCAAGGACGCTGACCTTTGTTGAAAATTTAACTTTATGTCTTTTTACCACGTCTTTGAAAAGCAGAGCATCGAAAAGCACTTGCAGATAATCTTTCGGATCGAGATTGCTTACCACCACCTCAGGAAATCCGCCGTTATGTAAATATTGCTCCATCAAATTCAGAAGTATTCCACGCTGTTCCGGCAAAGAGGCATATTGCGGATCTAGGGCGAATTTTTTCGCACGCAAAAATTCGTCAAAATCGAACGGCAATATTTCTATCGGCATGTGCCTGCCGGTAAGATGGGTAGCGAGCTCCTTAGACAACAGGTTCGCATTCGAACCGGTTAGCACGAGATTATATCCTTCACGGTGCAAGCGGTTGGCAAACAATTCCCAGTTCGGCAAATTCTGTATCTCATCGAAAAGTATGGTTTTTACATCGCCATACGCGGCGTGCAATTCTTTCATCAACTCATGGGTATCGGTTGCGTTCATGGTTGCCATTGCTTCCTCGTCGAAATTGAAATACATGAACGGCCGATCTTTAAGGAGCATGAGGGAATAAACGGATTTTCCAGCTCGGCGTGGTCCCAGAACGACTTTTATTAAACTCGAATCCAGCCATTTCTTGCCGAATTGATCTTGGGTTCTTGGCACGTATTCCACGGCTAAAAGCTGTTCTTTTTGCCGTTTTTGGTTCAAAACTATGTCTTTTTGCATATTATTTTAAGTGTAGTGGACAAAAAGTCCTTATTTTGTCCAGTAGAAGTATTATAATATATGTGGAAGGTAAATACAAGAGCCCTGGAGGGAGTTCACAAATTAGTGAATTGAGGCTGTAAATTAGCCTTTATTCACTAAAAAATGAGTATAACAATGAAAATACTCAAAATAGCGGATTACCAGCCCCATAAGGTAGATTCTTTGCTGGCAGGAAATAAAGAATATAAAAAGTTAGGCACCAGTGACAGAAAAGTTTGTTCAAGAAAGAAAAACCGGTCGCGTATTTTTTAATGATGGTATGATTTATCACGAGCTGATCGAAATCACCGGACTATCAAGCAGGAAGTCTATGGAAAATACAAGCTACCAAATCCGAAAAGCGGTTGAGAAAAAATTGGAAGTTGAACAATTCATCGACGGCTATCAAGACTATGGCTACTGGATAAATCCCATTTGGTGGTGTTTGCTGGAAAAAGTTCGGGCTTTTACCGAGAAAACCCTGACGCTAATTTCTGAAAATTCGTCCCGCCCGCCCGACGTGGGCGACACAAACGAACTCCCTTGCTTGATAATTTTTAATTTACTAAGTTTTAATTTTCTGATATTATAGTAATAGATTAACAAAGCTCAACAATTTAAATATAGTAATATATTATATTACAATGAAGTCAGACAACGAATCCATAATAGCCGATAACATCAAAAAATACAGGCAAAAAAATGGGGATTTCGCAAGATAGGTTGTCAAAAATTACCGACGTTACCTATGAGACAATTATCAAAATTGAGTCGGGGGCGAACAAAAACCCGACGATAAAAACTTTGGCTAAAATCGCCAAAGCGTTAGAGGTGGCAGTTGATGATTTAATAAAATAAAACTATGCCAAAAATAAATGACCTAAACTTAAAAAATTGGAAAGAATATCAAGACCTTTTGACTGATAGTTTGTGGATTATTGGTGAACGGGATAAGTCCGGTTCGCATAAGGGCGACTATCACGGAAATTTTATTCCTCAAATTCCGAACCAACTAATGAGAAGATTTACAAAAAAGGGTGATGTTGTTTTGGATACTTTTTTAGGAAGCGGAACTACTTTAATTGAATGTAAAAGGTTGGGGAGAAACGGGGTAGGAATCGAGTTATTGCCAAAAATTGCAGAAATGGCCGAGCAAAGAATCAGGCAGGAAACACTATTTGATTCTAAAGATAAACTATTCTCAACAATTTTAGTTGCCGACAGCACCAAAGAAGCTACGCGAAAAAAGGTTGAGGAAGTATTGAAAAATCATAAGAAACAAAACGTTCAACTTATAATAATGCACCCCCCATATCACGATATCATTAAATTTAGCGATAGAGCAGATGATTTAAGTAATGCTAAATCAGTTCAGGAATTTCTAAAACTTTTCGGCGATGTTGTTTCTAATTTTTTGAATTTGCTTGAAAGAAAACATTATTTAGCGGTTGTAATTGGCGATAAATATACAAATTCCGAATGGGTACCGTTGGGATTTATGACTATGCAAGAAGTATTAAACCGAGGCGGCTTGATACTAAAAAGTATTTTAGTTAAAAACATGGTTAATAATCGTGCCAAAAGAAACCAAGAACATTTATGGCGATATAGGGCCTTGGTCGGGGGCTTTTATATTTTTAGGCACGAATATATTTTATTATTTCAAAAAAAATAATTATGTTAGTTTCAAAAAAGGAATTAGCGAATCTAAAATTAGGGGCTATCAAATTAGATGATTTAAAAGAATTGGCGAGAACTTTAGGCGTTGACGCAAGAGGCACTGCTTCAAATCTTATTAAAAAACTCATTGATGTTCCGCAAAATAAAATCGATGAATTTATTAAAAGAAAATATCAACAACAAGTTAAAGAAAGGCAAAAACTTATATCAGATGAGGCATTAAAGCAAGAGGTATTAAAAGTTCAAGAATTTAGATGGGGCGTTGTTCAAGGACAATTGGACCAAAAAATTCAAACCGAGTATGTCCGGAGATTTGTAAGGTATGAAGATTTAATTCAAGGTGTAAAAAGCAGACTTCATGATGATATTACGCATTATGTAATCGCTACTTGGTATAATCACTGGACAACAGTTTTAATTGAAGACCACATCAGCCAACATTCAAAAGTTATTCCTACGCTTAAAAATAATTTTGGCGTTGATATTTTCTTTGATGATCAACCGTTTGACTTAAAAATTACTTATCTACCAAAAAATTTTACTCTTGAGCAAGCTTTGAAAAACCCAAAAAATTTAATTGTTTGGCTCTATGAAAATCAGGGCACACAAAGATTTGGGGCAGATAATAGATTTTTCGTAGTTTTGGCAAGTAAAAATAATTTAGAGGAAAGCTGGAAATTGAAAAGAGATTTTGATTTTGTATTTAGCGAAATTGATAAATTTTTTGATAACGCCTTAGTATCAACAAAAGACGAAATTGTTTTTAGTTTTAAGAAAAAAACCTACACAACAATTTCTAAAATTTTAATAATTACGAGATGAAATTATTTGAAGACTTGGGGGAAGTAAAAAACAATGAAGAATTAGCAAATTTGCAGAAGAAGTTTCCAGCGTACGACATCAGTTATATTTGCCAAGCTGCTGACACGTCTCGGCGTGAAGCGAAAGAATGGATGGAAGAGTTATGGCGACAATATGAACCATATGCCGATACCCAATTTCTTAACGATTTCAAAAAACAATTTACGCAACGTTCGTGGGAATTGTATCTTGGGGCAACTTTGCTTAATAGGGGATTTAAATTAGGAAAACATATTAGTTCCGGTCCCGATTTTGATTTGCGAAGTGGCGAAAATAAGCGACTTGCTTGGATTGAAGCGGTAGCGGCGGAAAAAGGTAGCGGAAGCGATAAAGTGCCAGATATAGTTTATGGAACCGTGCAAAATGTGCCGGAAGAAGCAATGTTGCTTCGTATCGCCAATGTGCTGGACAAGAAATTTAAAAAATATCAAGCTAAACTTACGAGCGGTATTGTGAAAGAAAATGAACCTTATGTGATAGCGGTCAATCGTTCGGCTATTGAGCATGTTGAACCCGGCCTCCCGCTAATTCTAAAATCCCTTTTCGGAATTGGGCATCTGACCTTGCCCATTAAGAGTATTAGACAAGAAAATCCAGAATCATTTTGGTCTAGCCGCCCCGCAATCGGAAAGCGTAGTGGCAAAGATGTGCCAATGTTGTTTTTTGAATACAGGACCCATTCCGGCATTAGTGCCGTAATTTATTGCATAGATAACATCTTGAATAGTCCGCGTTCGCCGGAAGAAATGGGAGAAAATTTTATCATCGTTCACAACCCGTTGGCCCAAAATTCCTTACCCTATGGATTTTTTTCTTTCGGAGAAGAATGGGCGAGTAATGGAGATGGATATATTAACAAAATTCGGGAAAGAAAAAATTGGAATAAACCAGATTGATTTTAATTGCCGCCCGCTCGCAAAAAATTTTTTGGCGAAGCTCAAGCGAGGGGCGAGGAAAAAAGAAATCGTCTAATGTGGACTTAGCGAGAATCGAACTCGCGTCTCTGCAATGCGAATGCAGTGTCGTAC
>DAOSPG010000021.1:7000-8280 GCA_035374605.1 bacterium | reverse complement strand
ATTCCTTATTACGTATCTTCCCGTCCCGTAGCGTGGGGACAATTTTCCAAAACCAACGAATACGAAGAGAGCATAATTACATCAAAAAGTGCGGACGAAGGCATATTGGATAATTACTTTTTTAACAATGAGATGGAATGCGAAGAGTGCGGAAATCAACACTATCCCGGATCTGATTTGAGTCTGGACGGAGATATAGAAATAGAAGGAGGAAGAGAAGGAGGTTCCAGAACACCAACAGAAGGAGTATATCTTACAAAACCGGCCTTAAACAGGATAAAAAACCTTTACGATCCAGGCATTCCCGATATTCCATTTCCTCCTATTCTTCTTCCTAATATTCCTGTACTTGCTGATTGGAAGTACGATATTTTGGATAGTGCTATATCAATATCAACAGGACATAGCTATATAGACTGGGAAATGACAAAAGTAGAAGGAGCGCCTGATAATATACTTGAGATAATATACAGTTTAATAAATTTTATAAGAGACAGGGAAAATACAGAAAAGATAAAAACTTTTGCAGATAGAAGCCCCGAAACACTTGTGGAAAGCGAAAGGGAAATAAACAACGAAGTTATTGCATTTGGTTTTGAAGTTAACGAAAGCAATTTTACGACTCTGTTTCCATGTCCAGGATATCCTTGGACTGAATATCCGGCAGGAGCGTGGGGGGCAAATCAAAAATGCTATCCCTGGCATTCCACCGATAAATGCCACACTTATAGATGCGATGAAGAGGGTGAGTGTATTTGTGATCATAAAGCTTCTCCCACATGTCGTGTTGATATTTGCACAAAAGCACTATACAGAGAGGAGTATGATTGCAACGGAATAGAAGACAAACCCTATAACCATGAATTTGTAGAAAAAGAAGGATCAAGAACGAGATGTTCCGAAGACAAATTTAAAACATGTTTCGAAGGAACAGCTACCGGTCATAAAGCTCAAAAAATCGGTACTTGCGCAGGCAAGACAAAAGGGCATTACATAGAACCTATTCAAGTAGAAGACTACTGTAGAATTTCAGAAGCCGGCCCAAATATGTGCGACGGAAACATACTTAGAGATGCAAAGGTAAATGTTAACTCTCAAGCCATAAACGAAACAGAAAACTTAAACTCACTGGATGCGTACAATGCCGATGAGATACCGGACTCAGCGCTAAACCTATACAAGGCATTCAGAGACCCTTATTCTACGGATATGTCACCAATGCCGGCCGCTTGGGTAAGCGTATCTTCATCGCTAAGTGAAACCGAACCTGATGTATCTCT
>DAOSPG010000021.1:4739-6900 GCA_035374605.1 bacterium | reverse complement strand
TACTGGAGTGAAGAAGGGGAGGACGATTTGAAAAAAGTAATATTACCCTGGTACGGGGCGTTTGACTTCTGCGATGATCTTGAAACAGTGGCACAACCTCCTTACGAATGGAAACTTGTATGGTTTTCGGAAAAACTATTGTCAAACGCCCCTGGTCGTTCCTCTCCGACTAATGCCCTAAAAGAATTAGCGCCCGGAAGAGAAAAAACAGCAAGCAGATGCAACTTTTTAGACTCAACTTACACATTAGCATCTTCTATAGCTGAAAATTTTATAAAATATAAGATTGTTGGCGGGAAAAAAGAATTCGGAGATCCAATCAGTTGCAACGAACAAAATTGGAACGATGAAGAAATTGGAAATATAATGAGGGAGGCGTTGGGAATACAATACAACCAAGTACCGCCGGAGCTTTATGAAAAGATGAAAAAAGCGGAAAGTTACGATGAAGCAAATCCGGCTAACGAGTTTTCCGCTCAAGAATATACAGACATCTGGAACGCCTGCAAAGATTAAACATCAACTAAATCCGGGTATTTTCTTTACAGTTAACTTAAATTACACCTGCACTTTACTTTTTCTTTCCGCCACCGAACAAAGCGTCCACCTTACCCTCCATGCTCATTCCCATTCCAAAGCCAAATATCACAATCAGTATCGGCACGATTAAAGAAATAATATTTCCCCAGCCTCCTGTTTCTCCTGTTCCACGTGAATAAGCAACAGACACTTCTAAACCAACTACTAAAGTTAAAGGTATTACGACACCCATACCAAATATGGTGAGAGCATATTTTGCCATCCTGGTAAACCAACCGGTTATACTTTTATCATTTCCGGGAACAGCGCCCAAAGCAAATTCCAAAGGAGCTGTAACTATAGAGAATGCCATTTTTATGTATACAATAAGAACTTTGAAATACAATATAATTTTGGCCAGGTGCAGAAGAGCGCTCATTATAAGAGCAACAACAATATAACCAAAACCTCCTTTAGCTTGAGAAAGCGTATCGGCAATCAAGGCTATACTGAGCGTCCCGCTTGCAAATTCATTTGCATTAACCATTCCCCCGGTCATTAGATTAAATACAATAGGAAACGCTCCTCTGTAAAGAGCAAAGCCGATAGATGTTATTACCGCCCCTATTGGATAACTAAAAATAATAAGAACAACGGCAATTACTATTTTTGGAAGAGCATATTGAACGCTCACTACCAATTGAGAGCTAACTTTTTTCCTCATCACTATCATAAGACCTGCGTACAAAAGAACCACTGAAATAAGTCCTAAAGCCACCCTGAGTGAAAGTCTCCAAATACTATACACAGCCGCTACTACGGGAAGATTTTCATAAGCCTCGCTGCCGCCTTGAGCCAAGGCGCGTCCGACAACAGGAATATTTCCGACCGACTGGTCCCAATAATATGCTAAGTTAACCGGGAGTGGCTCTTTTCGGGAAAATCCTTCAAGTTTTGTACCCATTCCAATCAAACTTCCTTCAATAGCTCTTTTATAGACAGCTAAATTAGATCCCTTGCTCCCTTGTTCTTCTCCTCTGCCTTCAGTACCTATGTATGAAACTAGAGGCTTGCATACACTCTCTATATATTCTTCTTCCTCGGCAGTGGGTGCACAAAGAGCAGTTTCTTTTGGAGGATCTCCCCAATCAGGGTTTGCCAACGCCGCCTGTTCTTTTACGTATCTCTGGCACATGATCAATTTATTTGGAGAAACACCGTTAACTGCAGCAAAACCATTCGTTATAGTTGCGTTTAACATATTACCAACAGTTCTTTGAATATCTAACGAAAAGTTTGCCTTAGTCGCCCCATACGCGCTGGCCTCAGGATTACAACCTGAAATCGGATCGGGCTCGGGAACATCTTCTTCTGCTACTGCGGTACGGGGAATAATAGCCAAAAAAAGCACAAAACAAGAAACAAGATAAAATAGCTTAAGAGTTTTTTTCATTTTTTAAAAAATATCAAATACTAATTAACTATTATAGAATAGTTTTAAATATTATAGAATAGTTAAGTATGGCAAACAACCCTTTATATCCGGGCTACTCGCCCAGAAAAAAAGATAATATGTCTAAAAACCCACTTTATCCCGGATATTATACGGGGAAAAAGATGCCCAAAAGACAAACTCCATCAA
>DAOSPG010000021.1:0-4639 GCA_035374605.1 bacterium | reverse complement strand
ACAATATATTAGAAAGCAATTTTTCCGATATTCAAAACGCCACTATTGAGAAGCTTTGGACCGAGGCATTTGGTTATGGAGAAGAAAAGGCTAAGTTCTCGGAAAAATTGGCGGCAAAAGCAATAGCCGACAGAACTACCGCCGGATTTAAAAATGTAAGAGAAGGTCTTCAAAAAGGAGAAAACCCTCTAAGCGTAAAGGGTGTAGAAGCAACAGAAATAAAAGAAGACGGGAGGGTTGTACATCATAAGGATCTTTACGCCAATACCGTAAAATCTGCAGCTGAATTTGAGAAAAACAGAGATAACAGAAAATCAAGGGATTCAACTCATAGAGAATTTCTCTCAAACGCGCTAAAGGCGACCAATATTGAAATTCTGGACCACTATAGAAAAGGCGAAAGCGAGGCACTAAATAAACATGGTACTGCGATAGAGTTTTTTGATACAAGAGTAAAAACCCTGGAGACCATTGAAGGCGTCCAGAAAAAAATGAGCGACACCTCAAAAGAATTGGCAAAAGGTTTAATAAAAAAAGACCCTAATATTAGAACGACCGCGCTTAGTGACAAATTATTAGAAGAGTTAAATAAATCCGAAGAAAAAATTAAAAATTATAATCAAAAAGCAAGAGACCTTATAAACAAAGGGGTTCCTCAAAAAGAAGTAGAAAAATTCCTTGCCGAGACCAATAAATATCAAAAACACATAGAGTATTTAAAAGAAAATATAACAAAAGCTCAAAAAGGTGAGATGGGTTTAAGACAAGCTATAAAAACCCTGAGCGGACCTACACCTGATAAAAATTTTAACAACAGGACAACAGTACGGGATAGTTTGGGCGGCAATCTGAGAAGAAGTTTAGAAAAAAGTACCTACAGTAAAGAAGATTTTGAAATTGGAAGTGTGTTAAATGATAAAGACTTGGAGTCAGAGGGAATAGATCTAAAAGCAAAACGGCTGGTACCGGCTACATACAGACTAAGACAAGACAGAATCCACTATGCTACTAAGGAGATTCTAGACACGTTTGATAAGGGGGGAATCGGAGCGGTAGCAGAAGCATATGCATGGAGAGCGGTGAAAAATAGAATGCCCGCAGTATTGGAACATGTTACTTCCGGAGGAATAGTCGGGGAAAGATTAAAAAAGAGCAATTATTTTGGACTAAAGATTGATGAGAGAGGAACAGCATGGTTGGACCAAAATCCGCCTATTAAAAAAGTTGAGCGCTTTGAAAGAAAATACGGGTACAACGTAGATGTAAAACTTGATCAAAGAATAGTGGGTTTAGTCGGAGCAAAAAAAATAAACGTCAGCGGAAAAGAGGCAGATGAATATTTCAAAGTCCTAAAAAACGATAAGTTTAAGCAATTCAAGTTTGAAAACAAAGACGATAGAATTTTATTTTCCCAACTTCTTAACAACGATAGAAGCGATGAAACGATAGGAAAATTAGCACAAAAAATATTCGGAAAAAATCTGGGAGATCTGCAGGAAAAAGATAAAGAAGAGATTAAAAATTTCCTGGAACAGCTGGAGAAATCCGGAAAATGGATTGAAGGAAAAGGTATTAAACTGATACCAAAGCAAATAGTAAAAGATGGCGAAGAGTTAAAACCGGTCATTGTTGATGAAAATAATCTTGCTTTTCTCCTATTCAAGAATGTTTTCGATAAAAACAACTCGTTAAACGACGGATACAAATTAACAGATAGAAAATACATAGGAAGGTTAGAAAAATTAAATAACAAACTACAGAGTCTGCAGAAATGGTGGAATAAAAGATTTATAGCCAAGTTTTTAAGAACTGCACAAAACTGGTCAAAAATGATTGCAGAAAAGGTGGTAGCGTTAGCATCCAAACTTATAGCCAAAGTGATTGGAGGTTTTGTTGCATCCACAGGAGTTTTAGCGGCAATAGCTCCTGTTATAAAGGCGGTTGCGGAAAAAGTAATTCAAAAAACTCTTGACTACGGGGCCGCTCTTGTAAAAGCAATTTTCAAAATGGACTTCAAAGACTTTGACAAAATGTTGCAAGCGGATTTCAAAAAAATAGCTCAATCGTGTTTAGTGCTGTTGTCGTGTCATATAATTCTTTTTCTTCCTGTATTTCTACTTGTCGGATTAATAGTTTCGGCCTTATCCCCAATTGACATCAGCAGGATAAATGATGAGGGTTATGGTTACATAGCGTCCGGTGGCGGAGAGCCTGACGAAAGAGTGTTTGGGTGTAATTTGTGTATGGGAACGGGGGAATGCGCAAACTACATGGGCCCTGGCGGGGGCAAAAGTTTTGACCCGGGAATAGGAGGTTTTTATTATAATCAGTGTGACCCTCAATGGACTGAATACCCGATCAATCATACTAGCACAACCATGTGCGAAGCAGGTTGCTATGTAACATCTATAGCCATGGTGTACAACTATTTCGGTTTCGGTCCGCCGTATACCCCTATAGATATATCGGACAGAAATGATGGGGTAGGTGACAGATTCACAAGTCCCAAGAGTGATCTTATAAAGAATCCAGAGGTATTGGGAACTCAAATGGAAAGCCTTAACGGCGACTCTGATGATGAAATGAGAAACTTCTTCTCAAACCATCCGGGAGGAGTAATAATCTTAGAATTAACAAACGTGCCTTCCGGGGATCATAGGATTCCACAACATTTTGTTGTACTATCGGGATGGGAAGATGATAAGGGAGATTTTATCTTATACGACCCGTATCGGGGGCCGGATTTGTGCTTAAACGCAGAGTATCCTCGTGAGGATGCTATAGGTAGAGAAGATGCCGATGGATACTACATAGAGGGCAATGGCGGAGAATGTACGATAGAGTCCGATTGTGATGATACCCATGCCCACGATTGTGGATGGGGGGATTCTCCCAGCAATGAATTATGTAACACAGACGCAAACGTTGATAATCCTATTGTAAAAACAGCGCTGGAAATAGTATGCGACTTAAAACCCGGTTTTGGCTGCCTTTTTAATAAACCTGACTTTTGTAATATGTCTAAGGAATATTCATATAACGGAACACACAGAATATGGGATCAACAATTATATGACGAGCTGGATGGCGCTTGGGATGAAGATTTACATAACTACGAGAATTCATTATTTTGGTGCACTTGGCTAGTCAAAAAATCATATGTAAAGGAATACGGAGGTGAGATGAATAACTTAAGTTTAGCGGCTCGTAAAATGTGCGAGCAAATTGAAGGGGGAGAGTTGGGACTGGCAAAAATTGATAATAATATCAATAATGTAGCCGTGGGCGATATTGTGTGCTTTGAAAAAGAACATGTGGGGATTGTTTTTTCGGTAAACGGAAAAGATTATATTCAAACCGTAGAAAGCAATAGTAGCGGAGAACGTCCAAACGCAACAATTTTTACCTATTCAGCAGATATTAAAACAGGCAAGGTCGCAAATATTAGATTTTTTGGTAGAAAAAAATAGAGGTAAAATACATCTGATGAAAATAAAGAAAAGTTTTTCTAAAAAAATAAAATACATCGTTCTTTTTCTTCTGATTATTATTTTCATAAGTGTTTTGATAAAAAATAGTAAGAAATTTACTCAAAAGCCCTCGGATTATGAATCTACTCAGGAAACCGGCAGCGGGCCGGGTTCAGATGAAGAACAACAGAGCAAAACATCACCTTCGGGGTCTGTTTTTCCGGGTGGGAGTATTCCAACAGAAGAAATTCCGGCAGCAAATGAGGATTGGGAGCACGCGCAGTATTGGAAAGAAATATATAGTAAGTATCCGTGGTATTCAAAGCTTCCAATAGAAAAGGAAGGTTACAGAATAATTTGGGATTTAGAAGAAGAGTCTTTTAGAATAAGGTTAAAAATAAGTGAAAACAGTCCCCAAGAGGAAAAAAATATTTTAATAAATCAAGCCATAGAGGATATAGAAAATATCACCGGAGAACCGATAGATAAAAGTCCCTACTATGTTCTATACGAAGAATAAAAGAGAAGGGGATTAAAAAATACACTATTGTTCAGAGCATTGGGGGGAGAGACTAATTGCCGGAGCTTTCTGTAGAAAGATTGACCAGCTCGTCTATAGCACTAAAAACCTCATCTAAAAGACTACCAAATCCCGGAGCGCTAACTCCCGAAACCGCGGGAATTATTACATAATAAAGAAGCGAAAAAACAAACACAATTATCAGAAACCCATAAATAGCATAAGTTATAGTTCCCTTGGCACCTTCCAAACCCTCCGGATTTCCAGCCGCCAAAGATCCTTTGATTATGGAATAAGCCAACATAATAACCAAAATAGCGGCAGAAGCGGCTAAAAACAAACCCACCACTCCCTCGGCTATACCCTGCAAACCCCCGAAAGACGGTGGATTTTCCAATGTGGGATCAAACCAAGAATCATCTGCCGCAAAAGCAGGGAGACAAAAAGGCAAGAGTACGCAAATTAACATAAATCTCTTAAGAATTTCCTTAGATAATTGCTTCATGTTCCTAAAGAAATAAACCTTCTTCAAAACCAAGTAATTTCAACAAAATAATCTTAAAGGCTTGCAGGAGAAATGCCGCTATCATACCAACAGCTGTCCAAGTCATGGTTTTCTTAGATTTTCCCACTGCCTTTTCGTCCCCCG
>DAOSPG010000020.1:7129-8291 GCA_035374605.1 bacterium | reverse complement strand
ACGGGGTGTAGCTCAGTTGGCTAGAGTGCGCGGTTTGGGACCGTGAGGCCGGCGGTTCGAGTCCGCCCACCCCGACCAATTACTAAACTAAGTGCGACCGGGACAAGCGTTGTAATAATAACGCTACCTAAACAGACATTTTATAAAAACTATGAAAATACTATATTTCCAAAACAAAGATGAAAGAAATAAAGATGTGGATAACATCATAAAAAAAGATTTTCCGCATATATTAAGAGAAGAGAACCCTGATCTTATTTTTGTATCCGGAGGCGATGGGGCAATGTTGCACGCTATTCAATCTCTCGGACACTTGAGAGTTCCGTTTTTTGGATACGCCAACGGCACTTTAAACTTTTTAATGAACAGCATACCTATGAATAACTTAAAAAAGACTATCAAAGATCTGGAAAAAGATAAAACAGAGTTACAGGAAATAATAACTTCTAAGATTGACGTACAATTACTCTCCAAAAACAAGGGTAAGGAATATTTAGGTTTTGCTGTAAACGAAGTAGTAATAGGAAGCACAATAATGGGATATCATAGTTTTACTTTAAATTCTAAAGATAACATTTTTACTGATTTCAAAATTAACGGATCTGGTTTATGTATAAGTACTGACCTGGGTTCTACCGGGTACAACTTTAATTTAGGAGGTCCGGTCTTACCTTTAGGCAGTAATTTATGGTCAATTTCAGGGATAGTTTGCAATAGACATCTAGAAGATATAATAAAGGTTAATAAATTAAGAATAAGTTGTGAGTGCCAGAGAACCAATCCTACAGTTTTTCTAGATGGTATAGATAAAAATATTACGTTAGAAAAAGGCGACGAAATTATATTAAAAAAAGGGAGCAATACAAAGATATTATTCCAAAGTAAAGATGATTTTTTAAAAAAAAGATTGGAAATAATATCCAGATACAGAAAACTTTAACCATCTCAATTAATATATTAAATAGTTTAGTTGTTCATCTCTAAATGTTTCATAATCGCGCCACTCGATTAACAAGAGTATTGAAAAATCTGCAGGAAGTGGAATAAAATATAAACAAGGCTATAAATTTCAAAAATGATTAACAATTTTATCTCTCCAACGGCTAAATTTTTTAGCTAGAAAGGAACAAAAATATGGACGATCAAAACTTAAATCAACCCG
>DAOSPG010000020.1:4979-7029 GCA_035374605.1 bacterium | reverse complement strand
CTATTGCATTTCCTCCCGAGTTTGCAACTTATAAAGAGGTAGCGGTAAATATTAATCCAAAAGTCCCCGCTTATTCAGTAAATCAAGATTTAAGCAATGTTACTAACGCAGTTGATTTTACTTTTTCTGACGAGGCAAAAAATTTGTTAACAAAAAATGCTTTTGTTGTTATACCGGGTTACTATGATGAATTTTTCCCTCTTTACGAAGACAATCGTTACGACTATGTCCCGAGCTTTATCACGACCGATTCAATACTTCACAATTACCATCTAATGTTTGATTTTTTACTAAGGCAAGTAGAAGAGAAAAATTTAGCGACCGAGTTAAAACAGCTCAGTGCTAACATGCTTTCTGAGTCTCTGAGCCAATATAATAGTTTAAAAGGGACAGAATGGGAAAATGCCGCTAAAAGGAATATTGGATTTTTTGCAGTCGGAAGCAAACTTTTAGATCCTTCGATTGAAATTCCGGCAATTGTTGCAAACGAGGTCAATCAGGAACTAGCACTTATTGAGGCGCATCAAGGAATTGAAAAATCCCCTGTAATGAATATCGGCAGCGGAGAGGATGTAATGATTGATACTCCGCAAGGACCGCAACCAATAGAAGCGTTAAAAGAAGATTACTCGCAATACATTCCCCGTGGACACTACGACAAAACGGACCAGTTAAAGAATTACTTTAAGTCTATGATGTGGTACGGCCGTCTTACTTTTAGAATGAAAAATGAAGATGAAGTAAAGTCAGCTTTGCTTATCACTCTTGCATTAAATAAAGAAGATAACGAAAACAGCTGGAATAAAATTTATGAGCCGGTAAATTTCTTCGTTGGTAAAAGCGATGACATTACTTATTATCAATTTAAAGATTTAGTTGAAAAAATTTACGGACCGAATACAACAATCCAATTGGTAGCAAGCGATAAAGATAAATTAGCTTCTTTTATTAACGAAACAAAAAATTTAGAGCCACCGCAAATTAACTCAATGCCAATTTTTGAAGCGTCAGTTCAAGGAGATAGAGAAGAAGAAATTAAAGGATTCCGATTTATGGGGCAGAGATTTACTATTGATGCTTCTATTTTCCAAAGACTTGTTTATCGCGAAGTTGGAGATAAAACTAAGTCCTGCCAAGAATTCAAACCGGAAGAAACGGGTTGTCTCTCAGGAGCAAGATGCCTTCCAAAAGGATTGGATATCCCGGCAACAATAGGTTCAAATGAAGCAAAGAAAATTTTAGACGAAATGGGAGAAACTCAATATGCTTGTTACTCTGAAAACATGGCTAAAATGAACGAGTATATTACAGGACTTGATACAGATGTTTGGACACAGAATTTATATTGGGGTTGGCTACATCAACTTCGTCCACTTTTAGATGAAAGAGGTAACGGCTATCCGATCTTCATGCAAAATACCGCTTGGATGAGAAAAGATCTTAATACATTTTTAGGGAGCTGGACTGAATTAAAACACGATACCATTCTTTACACTAAACAAGTTTATGCCGAAATGGGTGCAGGGCCATCTCCCGAAGGAAAGGATGACAGAGGATATGTTGAACCAAATCCCCATGTTTATGCCCGTCTTGCCTCACTTCTGAAAATGACAAACGAGGGTTTAGATATCCGTGGACTTTTAACACCCGAAATGAAGGATAATCTGAGCAAAATGGAACAACTGGCAATGTCGCTTAAAACGATATCGGAAAAAGAATTAAATAACGAAAAATTAACTGATGAGGAGTATGAACTTATTCGTTCTTATGGAGGACAATTAGAACACTTTTGGCTTGAAATTAATAAAGACGAACCGGAATTTAAAAATACGGGTAGGAACCAATTCTTAGATGATAATCCCGCGGCTATTGTCGCTGACGTTGCTACCGACCCAAATGGTCAGGTTTTAGAAGAAGGCACAGGTAAAATTTTCTCAATTTATGTTGTCGTTCCAATTGACGGAAAATTAAGAATCGCTAAAGGCGGAGTTTATTCTCAATACGAATTCACCTGGCCGATGTCAGACAGATTAACTGATGAAAAATGGCG
>DAOSPG010000020.1:0-4879 GCA_035374605.1 bacterium | reverse complement strand
CTCAATACGAATTCACCTGGCCGATGTCAGACAGATTAACTGATGAAAAATGGCGGGAGTTGTTAAATTCTGATTCTGATCAAGCCCCAACTCTTCCGTCTTGGACCAGCACCTATATCGCAAATTAAGCAAAAGCTTAATTACTTTGTGAGTAAAAATGAATGAAAAAGAAAATTACGTGGATAATTGTCGTTCTTCTTTTTGTTTTAACTATCTTTTTAATCGGTAGCTATAATTTGCGTTTTTCCGAAAACCAAGAAACAAAAAATAATCAATTAAATGGTGAAAAAGAATTTTCAGAATTTTTAATCCAGAGAAAGAAACTCCCTCAAACAAGTGAAGAAGTTTCCTTGATTGCGGTCGGAGATGTTTCCTATTCGCGAGGTGTTGAAAGAATAGTAAAAAAACAAAACGATATTAATTATCCTTTTTTTAAAACTCAGAAGTATTTAAAAAGTGCGGATTTAGTTTTTGGAAACCTGGAAACACCGATTACCCAAGGAGCAGAAATTCCGGATTTTGAAATGATTTTTAGATCTGATCCTGGAACCGAGCAAGCACTAAAACAAGCCGGATTTTCCATTTTATCTTTAGCAAATAATCACACTCCGAACTTTGGAGAAAAAGGTCTGAAAGATACCTTTAATTATCTTGAAAGTGCTAACATCAAATATGTCGGAGCCGGAAAAAATGAACAAGAAGCATATCAAGCTGTTTATATTGAGAAAAAAGGAATAAAATTCGCTTTTCTGGCATATAGCGATAACAACATAGTTCCGGATTTTTATGAAGCATCAACAGATCGCGCAGGAACGGCATTTATGAGGATAGATAAAATGACTGAAGCAGTAAATGAAGCTAGGCAGAGATCCGATTTTGTTATTGTTTCAATGCACGCCGGAACCGAATACTCCAACGAACCTAACGAATTACAAATAAACTTTGCTCATTCAGCAATTGATGCAGGAGCGGATTTAGTTATCGGTCACCATCCTCATACAGTTCAAACATTGGAAAAATATAAAGACAAATACATATTCTATAGCTTGGGAAATTTTGTTTTTGATCAACCGCAATCGCAGAAAACAACGGAGGGACTTGCCATTAAAGTTTATTTTACAAAAGATAGAATAAACAAAATTTCCCTTTTACCTGTGGTAATGGAAAGCTTAGCCCAACCAAAGATAGCCAATGAAGATGTGGCTAATAGAGTTTTACAAAGATTAAATTTTTCTACAGCAAATCAGGAAATTTATTTTTGGAATAGCAAAGATGACAGCTTTGAAAAAGATAAAAAAGCGGTAATTTACAACGAAACTCCTAAAAATAAGGGTAATGTTTCTAAACACGAGCAAGCAGATTTGAATAATAACTTAATTATAGAAAACTATAACTTGGAAGACGGGCAATTAACTATTAGAGAAAACGAAAAAGCGGTTTGGCAATCACCGGACGATTGGTGGATAGATAATTTTGTTCTAGCTGACTCAAATAATGATGGAATTTTAGACATTAACTTGTCTCTTTGGAAATCCGGAAACTTTGGGTCTTCAAAACCTTTTTGGATTGAAAAAAACGACATGAGTGTAAAAAACCACTTTTTCGTTTTAGATTTTATTGATAACGCAGTAAAACAAATTTGGGGTTCTTCTAACCTCACAGAGCCAAATTGCGAATTCAAAATTGCTGATATTGATAATGACAGCAAAAATGAACTGGTTGTGATTGAAGGAGATTATTTACAAAAGCCCGAATGCAACGGAAATTTTGTTGCTGTCTGGAAATGGAATGGCTGGGGTTTTTCAAACGAGTGGAGGAGCGATAAAGGAAACTATTCCAATCTTGAAATTGAAAGAGATGATGAAAAAAGTTATATCGTAGTTGATATCCTCTAATTTTTTATAGTTTTCACATCCGCTTACGACTGAAAAACAAAACTCCGTAACTTTGTCATCTTGTAAAAATAACCTCTCTTATGATAATCTATCGTAGATTATGGACAAAATTTCTATTAACAGAAGTTTCTACAAAAACGGGAAAAGAATAATAAAAAATAAGGTATATAAAGAAGAAAATAAGAATTCCGTGGAAAAAATAAATTCTATCTTCGATGAACCCGAGAAATTCACAATAGCTGATTTAAATCAGGAAAAAACAGCCAAGAAAATTAAGAATCACTCTCTTTCTTTTATTGAAAAAATTAGAAAATCTCTAAAATTTAGGGTAAATCCTCAAAAACTAAGAGCAGGGGTTACAGGGATCTGGGCAGCAGCATCAATCGTTATAATTTTTTCCTTTTTAACGTCCCTTATGGTTACACCAAAAACAGCTAAACCCGAAGAGATAGAGAGATACTCAATGTATTCCTCAAAACCCCTTAAACCTCAAACCGCTACAACTTCGATATATTCAAAAGATTCCAGAGCTCAAAGAATAAATGAAGTTTATAAAATGTATAACTGCCCCTTAGAAGGACTTGGAGATGTGATGGTATATGAGGCCGACAAAAACAACATACCATGGTGGCTTGTCGCCGCTGTTTCGTTTCAGGAGTCGGGGTGCGGAAAGAAGTCTCCAAAAATAGATGGAGCGGAGTCCTATAACGCATGGGGCTGGGCAATATATGGAGATAGAACTTTTTCTTTTGACAACTGGGTTAGAGGTATAGAAACGGTTTCTAAGTATTTTTCAGAAAATTTTTACTCCAAGGGAATTACCGATACGTGCGAAATAATGAAAACATATACACCTCCGTCAAACGGCTCCTGGTGTGAAGGCGTAAATCACTTTGCCGATTTAATAAAAAACTACGAAACTCCTCAAGAATAATCATTTGTAAAAAATCTTTCAATAGGCACTAAAAAATTATCCAAATTTAATTTTCATTTAAACCTCATGTAATAAAATTTTTCATATAATTTACACAAATATTATCCTATAGCATTTGAAAAAGAGGTTGAAATATGCTAGAATCCCCATCCGTATGAATAAAAAAACGACAAAATTACAGTTAAATATGCTGCCTTTTATAACAGTTTTTATTTTATCTGCAACGTTTTCCCATATGCCGGAAAAAAATCCAAAAGAAACTTCTCAGGGTTTTATTGGTAAAAAAACAGATAAAAGCAGGGAAGAGAGAATAAAGTCTCTTACAATTTTTTTTGAAGAGCAGCGATCGCCTTTAGTAGAAAACGCCGACACTTTCGTAGATGTAGCCGATAAATACCATCTTGACTACAGACTTCTCCCGGCAATTGCATGTATGGAGTCCTCATGTGGAAAAAGATTGATTCCGGAATCTTTTAATCCTTTTGGATGGGGAATTTACGGAAGAAATGTTATTTATTTCAAATCTTTTGACGAAGCAATTGAAGTAGTAGGAAGGGAATTATCTGAAAAGTATATTACAAAGGGGTTAAATACTCCGGAAAAAATTGCTCCTGTATACACTCCTCCAAACCCTGTAAATTGGAAAAACGGAGTGAATTTTTTCATTAGCAAGATAAAAACTCCAAGAATTATTGATAATACCGTGCTTTCTTCCGCCTAACCTTCTGTTTCTCAATCCTGTATTTTTTCATAAACCCATTGAGTAATCGCATTCAACTCATGGGTAGTGAAAGATGATCTTAAAATATTATCGACAATATCTTCTATCCAATCATGATCAAGTATTTTATCCTGAGGGATAATAAGAGTTTCTTCAAAATTATCCGCTACTCTGACAAAATTGGCAGTTCCCGACATCCCTGCTTTTTCCATCCTATTTGCTAATTGATTTAGACCAAGATTACGCAATCTTTTTGGATGCCTGAATTTACTAAGTTCTTCAACAATAATTTTTACGGAATTCTCATATTCAAGAGCTTGGCGGCGAAATCTTTCATCAATAACTCCCGATTTGGCTTCTCCAACTCCGAGAATTTCCACATAACCTTCCTCAGTTATTTTAATATAAGTAGCATCGGGAAGCCTCCTCAATCTAATTTTATCTTCAAGACCATACCTTGCGGGATTTTGCATTACACTTAAAATTTCATTTGATAAAGCCTCCATTTCGTTTATTTTCTTCGGATCAACACCTTTGAATCTTTCTGACCTAATAGCAGGGTCTACAACTACTAATTTTTCAAAAATTTCTCCCTTAAGATGTCTTTTGATAAATTTTTCAGGATTTTCTCTAAATTCATTCATTTTATTTGATTTGCCGCCTTTTTCCCGTTCTCCTTCCGTTCTTATCACATTGTAAATATGAGCTTTAAGTCCAATAATAAAATCTTCATCAAGAGAATTTAATGCTTCGTTTTGCGCCTCTACGGTAGTTGAACGTTGTTCGGGAGGTAATTTATCTAAAACATCTGAGATTTGTTTACCAATATTTTTTTCTTCCTTTTCTTCTTCATCTACTGCAAGAGTTTCAATAGTCTCTATTTCCATGTTCAAATTATATAACGCTATATAATAGCGCAAAAGTAGTACTCACATTTGTTATAATCCTCTTACACAAAAATAAAAAAAATCTCGCGAAAGAAAAAGTTCATTTAAAATAAAAATACTAAAACTTCAGGGGCGAGTGGCGGAATTGGCATACGCGCACGGCTTTAGACCATTTGAGGGCGTAAGACGTGCGAAAGAAAAAGTTCATTTAAAACAAAATATTAAAACTTCAAGGGCGAGTGGCGGAATTGGCATACGCGCACGGCTTAGAACCGTGTCCGAAAGGGTGGAGGTTCGAGTCCTCTCTCGCCCACCACATAAAATATACACAAACATTGTGATAGAATAATTCTGCGTATGAAAGACGAAAAAATCGAAAGAATGCTGATAAATCAAATAGAAAATCATGCGGGAGAAGAAGTAAAAATCTCCGGATTTGTCC
>DAOSPG010000019.1:7081-8649 GCA_035374605.1 bacterium | reverse complement strand
TAGCGAAATGTCGAGCAAGCTTGTATAATTTCTTTATGCCCAAAATTACAAACATTCCTTTCGGCTCCGATGAACACATCTTTGCCGATAATATAGATAATTCCTCCAATAATAAAAATTTGAATTTTGAAAAAAATATAATAAAACAAGAACCGGATAAAGTTTATTCAAAAAAAGCAAATTATTACACCATCGCTTCAAAAGATAAAAAAATAAAAACGCTTCTGATAATCATATTCTCTTTAGCGGTAGTGCTTTTTTTGTTATGGTTTTTTCTTGTAAAATCGGGAAAAGTAGATAAAAAAAGACTCAATCCCGTTTCTTCCAATTCCCCTGTAGTTCAGACTGTAAAAATCACAAATGACCTTACAGGTGAAAAATTTACCGAAGCAGAGGCAGGATCCTGGGTTAACGAAAGACCTTTAGGAATAATGATAAATAATCATGTTGACGCCAGGCCTCAATCGGGCTTGATCTATGCTGATTTAGTTTATGAAATAGTAGCCGAAGGCGGAATAACAAGATTTTTGGCTTTTTACCTGACTAACACCCCGGAAAAAATAGGTCCCGTTAGAAGCACCCGAGAATATTATCTTGTTTTAGTAAAAGAACTTAGTGACGCGATGATAATGCATATCGGATACTCACCCCAAGCTTTAGAAGCCATTGACACATGGCCCGTAAGAAGTCTGTTCAGAGGCGGGTGTGAATCTTATCCCGGTTGTACCTGGAGAGAAAACCCAAGAAATGTAGCTTACGAACACACTGCCTACGTAAATGGGAAAAAACTTAGAGAGCTTGGAATTGAGCTCGGATGGGAAGGAAAAGGAGATATAAGACTTTATACATTTAAAGACGACACAACTAAATATGCAGACAGACCTTCCGCAAACAAAATTTCTATTGATTTTTGGACAAAAGGCGATTATTCAAGTATTTTTGATTACAACCCAACTAATAATACTTACCTTAAATCTACAGGATATGATGCGCAGGGAAATCCGATTCCTCACAAAGATCAGGAAACCGGAGAACAGGTTGAAGTAAAAAATTTGATAGTTCAATTCGTAAGGGAGAACTCCATAGCAGGGGACGACAAAGGAAGATTAGACTATGAATTGGTAGGAAGCGGAAAAGCCACCGTATTTATAGACGGAAAAGTTGTTGATGCTACATGGAGTAAAGCTTCAAGGGACGAGAGAACTTTGTTTTACGATACCAATGGTCAGGAGATTGAGTTTAACAGAGGAAAGTTTTGGATAGCAATTGTTCCTGATAGAAACGTTGACCAGGTAGTATACAACTAAGAATAGAACATACACCGAGAAAACCGCATACGAAAATTGTATAATGTTACCGAGGTTTATTTGTTAATTAAACTGCCAAAAAATCAATATGCTGAATAAATTATTTGTATCCGAAGTAAGAGTAAATATTTTAAAACTTCTTCTTTTAAATCCCAAAAGAGGTTTTCATATCAGAGCAGTTGTAAGGCAGGTAAATGCAGAAATAAACGCTGTAAGAAGAGAATTAGATAATCTTTTTGAAATAGACCTTGTTACAAGAAG
>DAOSPG010000019.1:5689-6981 GCA_035374605.1 bacterium | reverse complement strand
TCTATAATGTCATCTGAGGAGTTTTTCAATAGAAAAAGAACAAACGACCCCTTTATTTACAAAATTCTAACTCAAAGCAGAACCATGCTTATCGGAGATGAGGAAAAGTTTTGCTCATTGGTACAGAATTTATGATTTTTTATGTCGTCAAAAGAAACCTTTAAAATTGTTTTAATCTCCATTATTTTTACCATTTCTGCGTTAATTGCTCTTCCTGAAATTCCTTTTGTTGTAAACTCCGGACTTTGGGTAATAAACTCCAGCATTGGCGGATATAAATTAAAAATACCTCAAAAAGACGGAGAAAAAATAATAGATCTCAGTAATTTCAAAAAAGAATCAGAAATTGGAGATGCCCAAAAAATAACATATTCTTTGAAAGATGAAAATATACAGGATAAAGATAAAGCATTAAGTAGTTTGCAAAACGTTATTAAAAAGAGATTAAGTTTAGCGGGAGTGAGTGATTTTAATGTTGGAATTGAAGATAACCATGTTTTTGTTGTAATACCGGAATATGAAGATTTTGATAGAGTAAATCAGTTAGTGCAGGGAAGTGGAAAAATGATCTTTAGAACTGTTAAAAATGCTGACGAATGGAACCCCGACAAATTTACCGATTTTTTTGTTGACGTCGGAAAATGGGAAGACACGGACATAACCGAGCAGGATATTCAGGATTTGTTGTATATGTTGGATCCGACCACAGGAAGTTCAAGAATTGTTCTTTCCTTTACACCACAAGGAAGGGAAAAGTTTTATAATGTTGCGGAAAATAATATCGGACTTCCTGTTGCTGTTTACTTAAGTGATTTAGAATATCCTTTTTTAATGCCCGTTATTGCAGAAAATATTCTTGATGATAGAAACGCTAATCCTTCTGTTAATACAAATTATTCTAAAAGGGATATAGAGGACTACAATTTACAGATAAAAAATCCTCTTCCATTTGATATTACTTATGTTGATAAGGTAGTTGTAACTTCTCCGGCGGGGGTGGACTTTGTAAGCAAAAGTCTTATCTCTTTAGTTATTGCTTTGGTTATGATATCTATATTTTTCATAATCAAATTTAACTCAACAGGTCTGATTTTTACTTACACATCGGTATGTTCTATGTTCGTTTTTTTGGCCCTTGTGAAGATATTCTCTCTTCCGATGGGTTTCTCACTTATTTCCGGCTATATTCTCGTAACGGGAATCATCTCATCCATAGGATATTTGGTTTTTGAAAATATAAAAAGCGGATTAAAAGATGGAAAACCTTTTGATATTTTGTTTTATCAAGTATT
>DAOSPG010000019.1:0-5589 GCA_035374605.1 bacterium | reverse complement strand
GAAAAAACATCAAAGAAAATATCATCTGTATTAGTAAATATCTCACTGCTGTTTACTTTTCCTTTAATTTCCATGTATTTTTTCGGGAACGGAAGTATGAACAATCTTCTAATTTTGTTTTTCTTTTCAATCTTAGTTTCTTGTGCTCATTGGATATTCGTTTTCCCCAAGATTTTAAAACTTAAGGAGAAAAGGAAGAAATCTTAAGTCACATTTTTGTAAAAATATTGCTAACATTATGTCTATGTACAGATGGAAAATCCTCGGAGAATATAATCCGAAAAAAGACATTGTTTCCTCAATTCTTGAAAATCGCGGGATAAAAGATATAAAAGATTTTCTTAAAACCCCGTCTCTAAATGATTTATTTGATAAGTTTTCAGGTAATTTTAAAAGTTCTTTAGTTAAAGCTAAGAAGTTAATATTTGAAGCTATGGAAAACAAAAGACCGATTTTGATATTCGGAGATTATGATTCCGATGGTATAAATGCTACCGCCATTTTATATAACTTTTTTAAGTATGAAAAAAAATACGATAAAGTTTCTTATTTTATTCCTAATAGATTTGAACATAGTTACGGTTTATCTAAAAAAGCAATTAATGAAAGTCTTGAGAAAATTGCAAAAGATGAAAAAGTTCTTTTCATCACCGTTGATGTTGGAATAACTGCCAGTGAGGAAATTTCTTATATTAAAAAATTAGGGCATTCGGTGGTTTTGACTGACCATCATCAAAAACCGGACAACATCCCCAATGCCGATGTTATTGTTTGGAATGATGATATTTGCGGATCCGAGATTTCGTGGATTTTATCAAAAGTTTTGGGTTCTAAAAGCAGGGATAGTATTGCTTACGCCGCTGTTGCTACAATTACGGATCTTTTACCATTGTTAGGATTTAACAGAGTAGTTGTGAAAAAAGGATTAAAAGTTTTGAATTCCGAACCTCCCATTGGTTATAAAAAACTACTTGAGGTCTCCGGGATAAAAGGCACGGAAATTACTACTTATGAATTGGGTTGGGTAATCGGACCTCGTCTTAACGCCGCCGGAAGGCTAAAAAGTTCTGAAGATTCTATTAGACTTTTAACGGAAAGAGATGAAAACATTCTGGAAAAACTGGCTCAAAGTCTTAATTCTAAAAATATTGAACGACAGGAGAAGACTCTTGAAATGTACGATATAGCCGCGGAAGTTGATGAGAACGATCTTCCAAAGATAATTTTTTCCTCTGATGAAAAATATCATGAGGGAATTATTGGTTTAGTTTCCGCAAAAATTACTCAAAAATACTACCGTCCGTCAGTGGTTATTTCCTTAAATGATGGTTATGGCAAGGGTTCGGTTAGATCTATCCCCGGTATAAATATTATAGAAGTGTTGAGAAAGTTTGAAGATCTTTTTGTTGATTTGGGAGGTCATCCTATGGCCGGGGGTTTTACCATTGAAGAAAAGAAAATCCCCGAGATGAAAAAGAAAGTATCGGAGTATATTGAAAAAAAATTTGATAATGATGTTTTTAATCCTGTTTTGGACATTGATCTGAAAATTCCTTCTGACATTATTAGTGTTAATCTTCTTGAAGAAATTGAAAAAATGGAGCCTTTTGGGATGGGAAACGAACAGCCCGTTTTTTTATCTGAGGGATTGGGTGTAGTAAGTTGTGATGTAATAGGGAAAGACGGGAGTCATCTCAAGTTAAACCTTTATGATGGTAAAAAATATCAAAAAGCTGTGTTTTTTGGTGGAAGCAGGTTTGAAAAAGATTTTGAAATAGGAGGTAAAGTAGATTTGGTTTATTCGCTGAGTAAAAATGAGTACAATGGTAAGACCTATGTCGATATGGTGGTAAAAGATTATAGAAAGGTTTAACAATTAAAAATAAAAAACCGAAGTGAAAGATGAATTTTATGTCCTATATCTCAATTCCAAGAAAAATAACTGTTCTGATCATAGAGTTTTTGATAAAAATACTTTGGGCTCTTGATAAGGTTTTTAGTTTGGAATGGAAATATATTTCAAAACTCTTTCTGAAAATTATTATTTTTTTGCTTTCGCTGTCTTTTTTAGGTTTTATCGTCTTCGGAATTTTTAGCGGGTATATTCATAACCTCGTAGTTGCTTATCTTACTCCTGAATATAATCCTCTTCCTAAAACTACGTATGTACTTTATCCTTTGTTGGTTGGTACGGAACCAAAACCTGAGATAACCGCTTTATCAGCGCTCGTTGTAGATAAAAAAACAGGAAAAGTTTTGTTTGAAAAAAACTCATCTGAACCTCTTCCCCCCGCTTCTACGGTGAAATTAATGACTGCTCTTGTGGCTTTGGAGATTTATGATTTAGACGAGGAGGTTTTGGTTCCGAAGGAGTGTACTGAGGTTGAAAGCTCAAAAATTGGTTTGCCGCAGGGGAAAAAGTTTAAGGTTAGAGATTTAATTAGTAGTATGTTAATAGGTTCTGCCGGGGATTCGGCTTGTACCTTGGCTGTGTCCAAAATTGGGGAAGGGGATTTTGTGCAAAAAATGAATGAAAAAGCTCTGCAAATTGGTATGAACTCAACGCTTTTTTCAAATCCGATAGGTTTGGATAATATAAACGGAGGGCATCATACTACCGTTTTAGATTTGTACAAATTATCTTCTTATGTTATGTCAAATCCTATTATTAAGGATATGGTAAAAGAAAAGACATTTACTTTTCAATCTTCGGATGGAACCGGATTTACGGTAGTTAACACAAACAGACTTTTGTGGGATATTCCAAACACCGTTGGTGTAAAAACCGGCACTACACAAGGTGCGGGAGAAGTTTTAATTTATGAGTATTCCGATGGTCCTGAGGATATTTTTATTTTGGTAATGGGAAGCAGGAATAGGTTCGGAGACACGAAAAGCTTATTGGAATGGGTGAGTAGAAATTATCGTTGGGAGTAGTTTTCGTTGAGGTTTTTACTGAGATCTCTTGCTCCACTCTCCCGTAACTGCGGGAAAATAAAGTGTTATGCTTCCGCCTTCGGTTCCTCTGGTAGTGTATTTTCCGGAAAAAACATAAATTGGTTGGAGATAGGTTTGAAATTTCGGTGTTTCATAATAAGCCAAATATATATTGTCTATTAATATTTTTTCAACCGTAACCGGAGTATATGTGCCAAAAGGATTTGCGTTTTTTGGTGTAACATTTACTATTACAGCTTTATTTTCTGTTACCATTTTCCATGCCTCTTTTACGTCTATTATGGGGTAAACAGCTTTAGAATTTGTATTTATTTCCCAATAATTTGCTTCTACAATAGGATTATTAAGAGGATCCGGTTTTTTTGATCTATCGGTTACAATCATCCTTAGTATTCCTTCCGATGGATCGGGACCCAGTATTGGATATTTGTCTATTGATCTAAAGAAATCAACTAAGGCAACTTGCGCCTCTGCTGTACTATCTGTTTCATACAATTTATTTCCTACATAGCGTCCTAATTTTACTGTTTGAGATCCGTTTGGATATAATCCGTCATTAAATCTGCGGATAGCCAAAAATCTTTCCTTTGCTAGCCTTACGGCTTCTCCTTTATCTATTGATCCTGGTTTAAAAAATAGGTTCTTCCCATCCATGTTTGTGGTTAAGCTAAGAACTCTACTGTTTATATCTATTGTAAGATAACTCGATGTTTGCGATTTTCGCCATTTGTAAACTGTTCCGCTTAAATCAGATATTAAATCCTCATCCGTGAAACCCAGAGCGGCCGCTTCGGCTGCAGCATTTTTTCCTGCAAGATACGAATATTGAGGAGGCTTGAATTTGTAAACTCTCATTGTAGTAGGAAGATTACCGGGAAGTCGGGCGTTTACGGTGTTAAGAACATATTGAGGATTATCGTTTTCAATTTTTTTTCTTACAAACTCAAGCTGATCTAATTGGCCATAGATAGTATTTAGAGGAGTCTCTTTTGTGAAAAGAGCTTTGATTAAGGCGGCGGAGCCGGGGAATATTACCGCTGTTAAAAGATAGTATGACACTACGGCGATAAGGAAGTACTTTACGGATTTTTTAACCAGTTCGGCAGTTTTTGTTAGGTTCATCCATATAATTTTAGCAGAAAGTACAATTTATTCCGATATGTTTTCTTTTTGTAGTTTTGTACTCTGATTTCGTGCTAAAATCCAAGTTATGAAGATAAGAACCAGAATGGCCCCGAGTCCCACAGGAGAGTTTCACATAGGAAGTTTAAGAACAGCTCTTTATGATTACGCTTTGGCTAAAGGATCCAATGGAGATTTTGTACTTAGGGTAGAAGACACCGACAGAAGCAGATATGTTGAGGGATCAATTGAAAGAATGATAAAAACACTAAAAGATTATGGTTTGTCTTGGGACGAAGGTCCTGATGTGGGAGGTCCCTATGCTCCGTATTTTCAGTCTCAGAGATTGGAAATATACAGAAAATACGCTCTTGAATTAGTTGAAAAGGGAAAAGCTTACTATTGCTTTTGCAGTGAGGATAGATTAAACAAATTAAGAGAAGAGCAAACAAAGAAAGGTATTGTAACTAAATACGATAGGTTTTGTTTAAATCTCAGCAAAGAAGAAATAGAAAAAAATCTAAAAGATAAAAAGCCCTATGTGATAAGGTTAAAGGTGCCCCAAAATGAGAATATTGAATTTGAGGATATGGTGCTCGGTAAGTTGTCTTTTCCTTCTGATGATATTGATGACCAGGTGTTGATAAAATCAGATGGATTTCCCACCTATCATTTAGCAGTTGTTGTTGATGATCATTTGATGGAGATAACACATGTTCTTCGTGGGAGGGAGTGGCTTCCGTCTACTCCTAAACATGTTCTTTTATATAAATTCTTCGGATGGGAAGTGCCAAAGTTTGTTCATCTTCCCTTGCTTCGTGAAGTGGACAGCACTAAAAAGCTTTCCAAAAGAACGGGGTCGGTTAACGCCGCGGAATTTTTGAGGAATGGATATTTACCGGAAGCCGTTTTGAATTTTGTTATGTTTTTGGGTTGGAATCCGGGAACAGAGAAAGAAATTTACACATTAGACGAGTTTGTAAAAGATTTTTCCATTGAAAAAATTCAAACGTCAGAAATGGCCGCTTTTGACAGGCAAAAACTTTTGTGGATGAACGGTCTTTATATCAGAAATTTACCTCTGGAATATCTCTGGGAGAAAGTGGAAAAATGGAGCAGGGAGTATTTGGAAAATTTTGAAGAAGATTTTGTGGCTTTAGGTTCTGATATGGATTTTAATCTAAAAGTTTTAAGTTTAGTAAGAGAACGTATGAAAAAACTTGATGAGTTTAACGACCTTGCATATTACTTTTATAGAAAACCTGAAATAGAGAAAAAATTTGTGGAGAAATTTTCAGGAAATTTAAATAAAGCTCATGAAATAATCAATAACTTTTCAAAAGTATATGAAAAAATATCCAACAAAGATTGGAATGTTAAAAACTTAGATGAGATTTCTCATGCGACTTTAGAAGAGTTTTCTTATACCCCAAAAGAAGCTTTTATGACAATCAGATATGTTGTTACCGGAAGGGAATCAACTCCCCCGCTTTTTGATGTTTTAGCTTT
>DAOSPG010000018.1:0-8988 GCA_035374605.1 bacterium | reverse complement strand
CAATACTTGTATAACCAACAACGCGGGATTTTTCTCCGGTTACATCTCCCGAATTTCTATAAACCAAAACCTCCGGTTTCCACTTTTTCTTTCTGGCTATATCAATTAATATACGAATAGGCAACTCCCCACAAGCATAAACATTTCCATTTTCATCTAAATTTTTAATACTTTCTATCGTTTCATCATCAAGCACTTCTGCCATCTCGTAACTATGGTAATGAGACAAATCTGAACTAATAACCAAAAGTGTATTATCATCTAAAATTTTTTGCACTTTTTCGCTTACTGTTTTCACACCCTCTTCTCCAACAACTAGCGGTAAAATTTCAAATTTTTTCAAAACAAACTGAAGAAAAGGCACCTGAACCTCCAGACAGTGTTCGTTTGCATGAGCTTCTTCATTTTTCTCAAAATTATTTTTCATTACACCTACTTTTCCAAGAGGAGTTTCCCAAAATCTATGCGTATCCGACACTACACCATCTAAATAAACTGTGTGGGAAGGACCGAGCAAAATAACTTTCTCATAATCTCTGATTAATTTGTACGCAAAAGCCGCTACTTGTCCTGAATAAATATACCCCGCATGAGGAACAATAATTGCTTTAGGAACTCTGTCATTTGATATAGAAACATTGTCGAAAAATTTCTTTAATAATTCTTTTAGTTCCTTCTCATCTCCGGGATAAAAAGTTCCGGCTACAGCAGGTTTTCTAATAGCTATTTCCATATTCCAGGTATCCTTTCCCCGCATTTTGTACAAACGCCGTTTTTTAAATTTTTAATTTCCACAGAATATCCGTGTCGTTTAATCAAAAGGGCACCGCACTTAGGACAATAAGTTGATTCCAAATTTTCATCCCAAACATTTCCTCCATAAACAAATTTTAACCCCGTGTTTTTTCCAATTTCACAAACTTTTTTAATCACACCCTCACTTGTAGAAGGCAGATTTTTTAATTTCCACGATATAGAACCGGAGAAAGCGCTTATATGCCAGGGTACAAAATCTCCCAAATCCTTTTTAATAAATTCCGCTAATTTTGTAAGCATAGCTATGTCGTCAGAAAGAGTAGGAATAACTAAAGTGGTTATTTCCAGCCAAATTCTTTCTTTTACAAATCTTTTGCAATTTTCCAGAACAGGCTTTAGATGTCCCCCGCAATTTCTCTGATAAAACTCATCATCAAAAGATTTAATATCCACATTTATAGCGTCCAGGTAGGGAAGCAAAAGATCAATTGTTTCATTGGACATAAACCCATTTGAAACCCAGAGATTCTTCAGATTCTTCTTTTTTGCCATTTTCATAGTTTCGAGGGCGTATTCGGCAAAAATAGTAGGTTCGTTATATGTATAGGCGATGCTTGTACACCCGCTACCAACTGCATTTTCAACTATTTTTTCCGGAGGGTAATTATCCCCCCACAGAAAATCCTCGTACAAGTCAATATTTCCTTTCATGTCAAACATTTGGGAAATATCGTAGTTGTGGCAATTTGCACAGCGAAAATTACACCCTAAAGTGCCAAATGAATACGCCGTCTCACCAGGCAGAACATGAAAAAACGGCTTTTTTTCTATCGGATCAATATTAACGGCAATTGCCTTGTCATAAACCAAAAGTTGCAACGTCCCACCGATGTTTTTTCTTACTCCGCAGATTCCGACTTTGTTTTCATCAATGATACAGGAGTGATTACAAGCGGTGCATTGGACTTTTTTATCTTTGAGTTTTTTATAGAGTATTGCCTCTCTCATTAGATAGATTATACAACGGAAGGCGCAATCAACAGATAAATAAATTGCCCTTGACTAACTTACTCAATGCGGCGGCTCACTCCGAATAGTGGTTGCTTTCGTGCTTCTGAGACAATCTTTTGTACACATTCCAATAATCTAAACCGGATATATTGACGCTTCCGATCTTTTCATATTTTTGGGCACACCTGTCCGTTGGCTGATCCTCTAACCCAAAAACAACACTATAGTCGGTCACACAACTCGGATACAGTGAAAACCTACCTCCCTCCGATATAGCCTTAATGGATTTCGGACCGGAAATAGTGTAGTAACCATTATAGTCATTGCTTTCCATATCTTTTTTAACAATTTGAAACGCTTCGTAAATTCCTATACCAAAGGGGGCGTTATCAAACACATTTAATCTCGTCTCGAGACCTCCAAAATATGGATTTGAATACGCGGCGTAATAAGGATGTATCTCTTTTAATTCATATCCGACTACTGCCAGATAAACAACTGCAAATACAACGGACAATTTTTTATCAATATTACTTAAAAAGTAGGAAATCAGAACAAACAAAAATGGAAAAATCAAAACTATGTATCTGTCAGATTTTTTTACCGCCAGTGTGAGCGCTATCATTATGGCAACAGATAGGCAGAAGGACCAAAATGACAGCCATACACCCGGGGGGAATTTATATTCTTTCGGAATTTTCTTATTTTTAATTATCCGGCCGATAAACAGAAAAAATTCTTTTAAAAAAAAGTAAAAACCGATGGAAATGGTGATTATGAGCAGAGCGGAAGCGGTAAGCGATAACCTAACAAATAAAGAAGATAAGTAAAAAAGGTTGCCTTTATCTTTTAATGTTTTTTCCAGAACAGTGCTTTCCCCTTTTCCGGAAGTACCTATCTCTCTCTTTCCAGCAATTCCGATATCCGAAACGCCGAAGGCGATTTTTTTGTAATATCCAGGAAATGATTTTACAGGGTCTTTCCACACAGGCGGAAAAAACGCATACAGAAATAGCGCTGTTGAAACTATAAAAACAAAAAGCGCGGTTAATTTCTTGTACCATGTTGCATCCCCAAGAAAGAAAATAAAAGGAACCGCGCACAGAACCATAACTGCAGAGGATTTTGTCAGAACGGCAAGGGCAAAACACAACCCTGCCAAAGGCAACAAAAACCATTTCTGAGATTTGTAGCTGAAATAAACCACCAAGGTAAAACCAAGGAACACTAATGTGGTCATCAAATAATCGAGATGGTAAAGTCTTCTCATTCCCAAAACGAAGGGTTCAAATATAAAGAAAATTGAGAAAATAAAAGCAAATTTGTAATTCACGAGCTTCCATAGAACCACAAATGTTATTGCAAAAATTACCAAGGAGAAAATTACAAGAGAAAGTTTGGCATAATAATCCCGTTCAAGAAATGTAGTTTTTGCCTCATCTGAAGTAACATCGCTAATTTGATTATTGTGAAATAAATTAAGTACCGGACCGGAAATCCACATCAAGGTTATACCCGGATGATAAACCTGAAACGTATCACTATATTTCCCTTCCTTTAATGCTGTTACAAATGCGTTTGTTCTGTTATGCCAGTTTATTCCATCAGGATTTATTACATCAATATATAGATCCTTGGTACCCAACCAAAAGTATAAAACCAGCATAAGAAGAAATCCTGCCGGCTTCAAGGCCATCTGTGCCCTGTGAGATTTCATAATTTTAAATATAACAGATTACCGGCCAAAATTTAAAAAGTCTTCAAACAACGTGCGTTATATCTCAAACCCCCCCAAGTTCTTTCTTTTACAAAAATCCTCCTGATGTATAATATCCGCAAAACACACTGATAAACCCGAAGTTTATCAAATACAAAATAGAAAAGAGAGGAAAAGTGAAAACTGTTTCTATCAGCGCATTAATCCAATATTACAAATGCCAACGAGCTTACTATCTGGAAAGAATTCTCAGAATAAAGGGAGCGCCCTATCTACCATTCGTAATAGGAAACTCGGTGCATCATTTTATTGCTTACTGGCTACACAGAGAAACACCGGAAGGAAGAACATTTTTCTACAAAACCGAAGAATCTGCAATCAAAGGTTTTAGGCTGTTTTTTCTTAGAGAGGTATGGCCAAAATATGCAAGTGCTTTTAGTGAGAAAGAAGAATGGCAAGCGCTAAACATCGGCATTGGGAATGTAAGATCCTATATGAGAATTTGCGCAGAAAAAGGTATTCCAATGTACATAGAAAAAAAGCTTTCTTTCCCGGTTCAAAATCTGAATTGTGAACTTACCGGAACCATAGACCAAATAAGAGGGACAAATCCGGAATGGGCAAAGAAACATGGATTGCCACCGGGAGGAGTCGTTTTAGTTGATCTGAAAACGGGAAAACCTCAGTACGAAATCCTCGGCAGATATAATGACCAGATAGATTTGGTCAACAATATACAAGCCACAATGTATTGGTTTCTGTACAGAAATGTATTTGGCACACCACCGGATGCTGTTGCTTTTTGGTTTCTCGGAGGAAAAAAAGGATCTATCGTGACAACAACGAGAGAAGAAAGAGACGAAAAAGATATGCTTGATATCGTCTCTAATTTCATAAGGTCTATTAGCTCAAAGGTTAAATCTAGCTCCAATCCTGAAGAGTGGCCGAAGACACCAAATGTATACTAATGTAAATTCTGCCGACATTCTGCGGCCTGCTACCCGGAAATCAAAGCACGCCTGAGTGCACCAATAACCGACGACGATGATCTACCCTTTGGTGTATCTAATGTATCCGCACCTGCCGAAGGAAAACCCTACAATATTCAGGGTGGAGAACAACCAACATTGCCTAGAATATTAAGAGGTATTCCCAGAAAGAAAGCGGACGCTCCTTGGGAAAAGGATAAGGGTTTGGTTGAAAAATACGAAACCTTGATGGAAGAAAAAGAGGAGACGAAAGAAAAAAAGGAGAAGATGTAGAATCATAAGCAAAAAAAACAAACAAAAACCCCAGATGTGAAAACAATCCGGGGTTTTACTTTTTAGATTCTAATATTCAATCAAAGACTAAGCCAATAAATTATTTGGAGCAGGGGGTGTAGAAACAGGAATTTCTACTTTACCCTCTTCAGTGCTTTGTTTAAGAAGAGTCTCATAAACGTACGCTTGAGTAATGGATACTACAATAGAAGCAGGAATTACTCCCACACCCAAAACAAGAACTCCTAACAAAATCAATAGACCGGAGACAATGTACATAAGTAAAATTTCCAATCTAACTCCCTTTGTAACTTTAGAACTTTCTTTCAAAGATTCTCCAATATCCATATCTTTGTCTATTATCAGGTACGGAACCATAGAATACTTTAATGCAAAACATATTCCGGGTATCACGAACAAAAATAAGCCAAAAGCAATTATTAAACCGACCAACATTTGAGATAAAACTAATTTGACAGCTTTTTTGAAGCTCACCTGACTCAGAAGAGTTTTATAATAAACCTGTTTACTTCTCACAGCATCCAAAGTCAAACTTATATAACCCATGCTAAATATAACCGATACCAAAGAAGTCATAGCAACAAAAATTGTCCCAATTACTAAAGATAATATAAGTAAAACCGTAAAAACCCATGGCTGCTGTTTGTCCAATGTGTTGGGACTCAAAAGGGAGCCTTGAGCCTGATAAGATGATGCGCCAAGAACATTTTCCGGGTTTTTGCTAAAAGGTAAATTCACTAAAGCCAGCGGTGTCAGAGAATTTCCATATTTTTCTATATTTCTAAAAGCATCTGTTTTATATGTGGTGGTAGTGGTGTTAATTCTAGTATTTTCAAGGTAATCTGAATCATTTGCCTTGGGAGGAAAATTTTTCCCCAATCCTGGACCTCCTATACCCGCAATATATATAAAGAAAACTACTATCCAAAACTTCCAATTATTTTTAAAGGTATCCCAACTAAAAGAAACTGCCTTTGAAATTGAAAATGTTTTTTTCATATCTAAATCCTACCTTATTTCTAAATATTTTTAAACACCTATAAAAAATTATTGAAAAAGCAATTCCGAATAAAATGTAGTCAAATCTTCAGCAAGAAAAAGCAGCTAGATATATTTCTTAAACAACTCATTAAGACCATTCAAATTAGGTTGCTGATCTACAAGAGGCTTTTCTGCTATCTGTGAAAATCCCGATTCTGCCGTCGGTTTTTCAATTTTATAAAAAATCCCTAACGGAATACTCTTTTCCCCAAATTCAGAGGCTTTAACCAACGCTTCTTGTTTGTTGGTAAAATCGTAGTCATTTCCAAGGTAATAAACATTATCTCTAAAAAAAGCATGAGTGCAGGTTTTATTGAAAGTCACACAGGGCTGGAGTATATCAATAAAAGAAAAACCTTTGTGCTTGTTGGCTTCAATAATGAGTTCAGATAGCTTTTCTATATCCCCGGAATAAGCCCGAGCCACAAAAGTTGCCCCCGCAGTTATTGCTAAAGATAAGGGATAAAATGGATCATCCGGATTGCCATCCGGGGTAGATTTTGTTTTCTCCCCTCTCTTAGTAGTTGGCGAAGTTTGTCCTGCTGTTAAAGCATATAATGCGTTATCATGCAAAAGTACTGTAATGTCATGGTTTCTTCTTGCCGCGTGGATAAAATGATTTCCTCCTTCCCCAAAACAATCTCCGTCACCGACATTTACAAAAACATTTAATCTATTGTTCGCAAACTTCAAACCCGAGGCAACGGGGATCGCTCTTCCATGCAAACCCTCAAAGGAGGTTATTTTGATAAAATTTACTATGTGACCGTGGCATCCAATTCCCGCGACCAGAGCGGTATTGGTACTACCCCACCCTTCTTTTACAGCAGCGTCTTTGAGCGCCATCCAAATATTAAAATTTCCGCAACCGGGACACCAAGTAGGTTCGTATGGGGTTTGCAATTCTTCTAAAGTCATATTTTTTTCACTCCTTTTATGCTATCTAATTTTTCAATTATTTCCTCCGGATAAATTATTCTCCCATCAAATTTCAAATATCTATCTTCAATCTCTATTCCCGTTTTTTCTCTAATTAGGTTTGCCAATTGTCCTGTGTAATTACATTCAATATCAACTATATGCTTTGTTTTTGATAAAACATCGGTTAAAAACTTCACCGGGAAAGGATTCATCCAAGTTACATGCACATAATTAACATTTGAAAAATTTTTCAGAGCCTCTAAAATACTTCCCTTGTTACTACTCCATGAAACAATTGTTATATCGGCATCAGGTGGTCCAAAAACTTCCGGATTTGGCATATCATTTTCTGCGCAAGTTAACAATTTTTTCATTCTCTTTTCCATCATCTTATTTCTGTCTTCTACTTCTTCGGTAGAATACCCCTCTTCGTTATGTTCATCGGAATTTGCTATAAAAAAGTTTCCAACTCCAGGAATGCTCCTTACAGACACCCCATCATCCTCGTATTTATATCTCAAATAATCATCAATTTTTTTCTTTACAAACTTACCTCGATCAATTTTTACTTTTGCAGTGTCCGGAAACAAAAGCGTTTTATCATTTTCACAAATATTTTTATCCAAAAGCACCACAACAGGAGTCTGGTATTTATCGGCTAAATTAAAAGCTTCTATTGTAAGTTCATAAGTTTCTGCTACATCTCCGGGCGCTAAAACTATCCTAGGAAACTCATCCTGATGAGAATGAAGAGCCATCTGAAGATCTCCCTGTCCGCTCCAAGTAGGAAGACCTGTAGCAGGACCTCCTCTCATTCCATCAAAAATAACAATTGGAGTTTCGGTAATTCCGGCAAGTCCGTACGCCTCGGTCATGAGGGAGAATCCCCCTCCGGATGTTGCTGTCATGGAACGAACCCCAGCGTATGAAGCACCAATAGCCATGTTAATTGCAGATATTTCATCTTCGGGCTGTTTTAAGATGTATCCGAATTTCTCTTGATTGGCGGCCAAGACATGGAGAATATTATTGATCGGAGACATCGGGTATATTGCCGCAAACTGCATGCCTGCGGAAATGGCACCTAAAGCGGCCGCCTCATTCCCATTTAAAACCATATAGGAAACGGGGGAGCTAAATGAACTCGCAGGTCCCATGTATTTGTGTAAATTGTTTTTGTAATTTCTAACAGCATATTCAAATCCTAAATCCGCGGCTTTTTTGTCAGCTTCAACTATTTTTTCCCCTTTGTCGCCATACTCCTCTTCAATCAACTTTTTAAATGTTTCCAAATTTCCGCCCAAAATTTGCAATGTGGCAGAAAGAGCCACTATATTTACAAAAATCTCTTTTTCCCCCGCTTTATTAGCAATTTTTCTCAATGGTATCCCGTAAAGAGAAATGTCTTTCCTTACTTTTGAAACATCTGCAAGATCGGAGTCAAAAATTATTCCCCCTCCTTTTTTTAACTCGTTGTGATGTAAATCAATAGTCATTTGATCAAAAGCTATTAAAAGATCGGAGTTTAATCTTGGAGCAGTTACTTCATCTAAGGAAAAATTTACTTGTACAACGTTGTGTCCGCCTCTTATGAGAGAAGGAAATTCAACATTATCACAAACTTGGTATCCTGATCTTGCAGCAATTTTATCAAGCATTAATCCAACCGACTTCACTCCGGTTCCGGCTGGACCTCCTATTTTTACTGATACTATATTAGAATCATTTGCCATATTTTTCGGTATATATCCTTTCCTCAGGACAACCCCTTTCCATTAAAATTTTTGACACGTCTTCTATCATAAACTTATTTCCACATAAATACGCTGCGCAATTTGATGCGTCTAAGAAATCTTTTTTTACCAGCTCAGTTATAAATCCCGTGGGGCCGCTCCAAAAAGGATCGGGGTTACTCACAGCTATTTGATAGGAAAAATTGCTATGCTTTTTTGATAATTCGTCAAAATAATCTTTGAAAAAAACATCACTGAAATTATTTACTCCTAAATATAACTTTATTTTTCTCTTTTCATTTTCATCCGCAAGAATTGTTTCAATCATAAGTTTTAACGGAGCCACTCCGCATCCGGTAGCAAAAAATAGCACATTCTCAACATTTTCATTTGGTTTAAGAATAAAGTTTCCAAACGGGCCTAAATAATCGATATCATCTCCGACCTTTAATTTTTCAAAAAACTTAGATCCCGGACCTCCGGGAGTTATATCAACAAGGAGATTAAAATAATCCGGAGATTGAAA
>DAOSPG010000017.1:0-9888 GCA_035374605.1 bacterium | reverse complement strand
GAAGATTTAGAATTAAAAGTAGATTCTTACGAAACGGGAAGACAGAATTTTATAGGTAGAATTAAACATATACAAAATCCCGCTGCATTAAATTCTCCTCTCACAAATACCGTTGGTACGGTTCTTGACCCCATCTTTAGTCTTAGATACAAGATTCGTTTAGAACCCGGGGAATCTAAAAAAATACATCTTATATACGGATATGCAAATAATATTCATGAGATAAGAACTGCAAGAGAACTTCTCTTTACGGGAGAACAAATGCAGGAGCTTAAATACCTAAATAATCATTATGTGGAAGCAAAAAGAACTCATTTAGGAATTGATGTTAGACAAGAAATACTTTTTCAAAAATTAATTTCAAGACTAATTTACCCCGATTATAGACTAAGAGAAAACTTTGATATAGAACACAATTTTAATAAAAATCCTTTATATAAATTCTCCATCTCGGGGGAAAATAAGATCCTAGCTGTAAAGGTAAATAGTAAAAATATAGACCTTCTGAAAAATTTGGTTCTATTACATGAATATTTTAGAATTTTAAGGTTTAACTTCGATCTTGTTTTTATAGTTGATGAAAAAATAAGTTACGAAGAAACACTGGAAAGAGATGTTTATGAAGTTGTGGAAAACTCGTTATCCAGACCATATCAAGGATCTGGAGTTTATGTTCTCAATTCAATAAATATGACCTTAGAAGAAAGATATGCGCTTTTGTCTTTAGCCAAAGTAGTTTTGGATACATCTCTTGGATCTTTAGATGATCAATTGAACTTAGCTTCAAGATATACGGAACCGGAGGTGGTAGCGATAAAAGAAAGTGGGTATCAGGATTATATAGAGACTATCATCCCGAAAGAAAGTTTTAAAAAAGGTTTGGATTTTTATAACGGTGTTGGGGGATTTTTTATGGATGGAAAAAACTATGTTATGGATATATCTTCAGAAAACCACACTCCCCTGCCTTGGTCTAACGTTATTGCAAACGAGAATTTTGGAACTTTAGTTACTGAATCCGGTCTTGGTTATACTTGGAATATTAATAGTCAGTTAAACAAAATATCTCCCTGGTCAAATGATTACATTAGTGATACTCAAGGAGAGATTTTATACATAAAGGATGTTGACTCGGAAAAAGTATTTACTGCTACTCCGCTGCCTATAAAAAGCGGGAACTTCAAAGTTACTCATTCGCAAGGTTATACGGATTATGTTGGAGAAAATTCAGATATCGAACATACATTGAGAGTTTTTGTTGATGAGCACGATCCTGTGAAGATTCTAAAGCTTACACTAAAAAATACCAGTAACTATTCTAAAAACGTAGAGTGTTCGTACTATGTTGAGTTTGTCCTTGGAGAGCACAGATATCTAACTCAAGATAATTTGAAAATAGAATTTGATTCCGTACGTCAATGCATTACTGCTCAAAATCAATTCAACAATGACTTTTCAAATCAAATTGCCTTTATGTCAACTAATAGACCGATAATAGCCGCTACATCGGATAGAAAGAGATTTTTTGGCAGAGGAAATTCTAAAAAAACACCATTCTGGGTTTATAACAGCGCAAAAGGAGTAACCGGTTTTAAATCCGTTTCTGATAAATGCGGGGTACTTACTACAGAAGTAGAAATTCCAAAAAATTCTCAGGTGGTACTTACTTACATTTTAGGTCAGGACGATAGCATCGATGGGGTCAACTCTTTGGTTGATAAGTACAATGATTTAGAAGCAGTTGAGCAGAGTTTTAGAGAAGTAGTTGAAAAATGGGAAAAAGTAAATTCTACTATTAATATCAATACCCCTGATAAAAAATTAGACTACTTAATAAACAACTGGCTTCTATACGAAGTACTTTCCTGTAGGATTTATGGGAGAAGTGCTTTTTATCAGGTTTCAGGAGCTTTTGGATTTAGAGATCAACTGCAAGATGTGATGTCCTTAATTTATTCTAATCCCGATATAGCGCGCGATCACATTATTCTATGTTGTGCCCATCAATTTAGAGAAGGAGATGTACAACATTGGTGGCACTATCCCTCGGGAGTAGGAGTTAGAACAAAAATTAGTGATGATCGTTTATGGATTCCTTACGTCGTTAGTTATTATATTGAAAAAACCGGGGACACAGAAATATTAAATGTAGAAGTTCCTTATTTAGAAATGCAAAATTTACAGCCTCATGAAGAAAGCATATACGCTATACCCAATATCTCGGAAGAAAAAGGAAATGTTTTAGATCATTGTATGAGAGCTGTAAATAGTTCTTTAAAATTCGGAATACATGGTCTGCCCTTAGTTGGATCCGGTGATTGGAATGATAGTTTAAATAGTGTCGGGGATGAAGGTAAAGGAGAAAGTATTTGGTTGGCCTGGTTTATCTTAGCAACCCTTTCGGAATTTATAAAAGTTTTGGAAAAGATAGATAGAAAAGAAGATGCAGATAGACTTAACAAAATTTATGAAGAGTTAAAAGACAATGTAAATAAACATGGATGGGATGAAGAATGGTATCTTAGAGCTTACTTTGATGAAGGAACATTACTTGGATCTCGTATAAATAATGAATGTGCTATTGATTCTATTTCTCAGTCTTGGAGCATTATCTCCGGGGCGGCGCCCTTGGAAAAACAAAAAGAGGCCATGATTAATCACGAAAAATATCTTGAAGACAAAGAAAACAATCTTGTTAAACTACTGGCGCCGCCCTTTAAAAACTCTGTACCATTCCCCGGTTATATTCAAGGATATCCGGAAGGTACCAGGGAAAACGGAGGGCAGTATAATCACGCGGTTGCATGGGTAATGAAAGCTTACACAATGTTAAAAGATGGGGATAAGGCTTATGAAATTGCTAATGTTTTAAATCCTATTGGTAGATCTATGGATGTTGATGGTATGAAAAAATATAAATTGGAACCTTATGTTATGGCAGGAGATATTTATTCTAACCCCCAGCATTTTTCGCGAGGAGGTTGGAGTTGGTACACAGGATCTGCGGGATGGTTTTATCAAGTGGTTATAGAGGATTTTTTAGGGTTTAAAAAATATGCAAATTATTTTTCTTTAAATCCGGTAATACCAAAAGATTGGAAGACATTCGGTATGGAATATACTTTCAAAAATACAAAATATAATATAAAAGTTGAGAGGGGTACTAATAAAGGACTATATTTAAATAATAAGAAAGTTGATGATGGGAAGATTCCATTACGTGAAAATTTAGGAGAAATGAAAGTATATTTAGTTATTTAAGTTGGTATTTTATTTTTATATTTTAAAATTTTATGAATAAACAAATATTAGATTCGGTTTTTCGAGCTTACGATATAAGAGGCAGATATCCTGCTGAGCTTAATGAGGAGTTTTATTACTCTTTAGGAAAGGCTTATGTTACTTTTTTTAATTCCAAAAAATTAGCAATTGGATACGATATTAGACCCAGCAGTATTGATATGAAAAAAGCTTTAATAAAAGGAATCCGAGAGATGGGATGTGATGCCGTTGATATTGGCGAAATTCCAACAGAGGCTTTATATTTTGCTACCGGAGAATATCCTCATGTTTTTGATGGTGGTTTAGTTGTAACTGCTTCCCATAACGGTGCCGGATGGAATGGATGTAAAATAGTTGCGAAAAATGCCAAACCAATAAGTAGCACATCAGGGTTAATGGATTTGAAGAAAATAATGCTTGATAATTCTTATAAAAAGTCTTCAGGATATTTTGGAAAGCTTGAAGAAATGAATGTCATGCCCGCGTATAAAGAAAAGGTGCTTTCTTTTATTAAAACAAGTAATAATACCCCACTTAAAGTTGTTGTAGATGCAGGAAATGGAATAGGAGGAAAGGTTTTTGATTATATTTTTTCTGATTTGAATATTGTCGTTGATAGAATGTATTTTAATCCTGATGGAAATTACCCCAACCACGTTCCGAATCCCATGGAAGAAGAAAACGTAGCCGAAATTAAAAAAAGAGTTGTAGAAACCAACGCTGACCTTGGAATTGCAATTGATGGTGATGCAGATAGGGCTTTTTTTATTGATAAAAAAGGAAGAAAACCGGATGGAGTTTATATCGGAGTTCTTCTTGCTAAAAGTATCATCAAAGAAAATTCTACGAGTGAAAATAAAAAAATTATTCATGACCCGAGGATTACATGGCCTTTTATAAATGAGGCTAAAAATTTAGGAGCAGAAACTATTCAATGTGTAGCAGGACATTCTTTCTTTAAGCAGAAAATGGCTGACGAGCAAGCTTTGTTTGGAGCTGAAGCCAGTTCTCATTTTTATTACAAGAACTTCTATAATTGCGATTCGGGGATGATAACTATTGCCCGGATTTTGAATATGTGTTTTGAAGGTTTTGATCTTACCGAGGAATTAGATTATTTATTTGAAAAATATCCAAATTCCGGAGAGGTAAATTATAGAGTGGAAAATTCAATCGGACTAATAAATAAGATTGAAAAATATTATGAAAAAAAGGGTGCAAAAATAGAAAAACTTGATGGTTTATCAGTTGAATTTGAAGATTGGAGATTTAACCTTAGAACTTCCAATACTCAGCCCCTTTTGAGACTTAATTTGGAAGCAAAAACAAAATCATTGGTGGTTGAAAAATTTCTTGAAGTTGAAAAAATGATCGGTGTGGTTAGAGATAATCTACCCGCTTTGGAAGAATTAAGATAAATTTATTTTTGGAGTCGGGACTATTTTTGAATGGTAAATGTGTTTAAAAATTTCAACACAGAAGAAAATTATCAAAGACAACCCAAAGGATATTAACCAATAATTTACTGAAGGAACTTCTAGTTTGAAAAATTCCCTTGTAGATGGTGTTAGGAAAGGAATTGCCTGTAGAACAAATCCTCCTAAGACTCCTAAATTAAGCCACTTGTTCTTAAATATTCTGGTTTTGAAAAATGGTACGGTCGGCGCTCTCACAGAAAAAACATAAATCAAAGAATTAATTCCGATTGTTATAAATGTAACAGATCTTGCTAATGTCACGTTTCCTGTGTTTTTGTACACGATATAAAAATACGCAAGAGCAACTATCCCTACTAATAAACTTACAAACGCTATTAAATGAAACATCCATCCAGTAACAAGACCTTCGTTTGGAGATCTTGGTTTATCCTTCATTAGACCCCGTCTTTTTGGATCAACAGTTAAAGCCAGATCAGGAAATCCATCGGAGACCAAATTAATCCACAAGATTTGAACTGCCGTAATTGGAAGAGGTAGATTAAGTAATATACCCACAGTGACAATAAAAATTTCTTCAAAGGCATCACACATAAGATATAAAATTATCTTTCTTATATTTTCAAACATGGCTCTTCCCTCTTCTATGGCATGAGCTATAGTGGTAAAACTTGAATCTAATAAAACAAGATCTGCCGATTCTTTTGCTACATCAGAAGCCTCATTAACTACTATTCCGATGTCTGCTTTGTGCAAAGCAGGGGCATCGTTTACTCCATCTCCAACCATTGCCACTACTTCTTTTTTTTCTTTTAAAGCTTCAACAATAGAAAGTTTTTGATCGGGTGTGGTTCTAGCGAATAATTTTATTTTTAGGATTTTCTCCCGTAATTCCTTAGAAGACATTCGTGATAGTTGATCCCCTGTTATGTACTCGTCATCTTTTACCTCTATCCCTAGTTGGGAAAGTACATATATTGAAGTATTAGGATAATCTCCTGTTATAACAATAGTTTTTATTCCGGCGTTATTTGTTTCTTCCAAAACTTCTTCTAGCCCTTTTCTTACGGGATCAGAAAAGGCTAAAATTCCGACCCACTCTAAGTTTTCTTTTGCGTCTGAAATTTCAAGAATTTTTTTGTCCTTAGAGACTTCTTTTCTGGCAAATCCTAAAACTCTTTTTCCTTTGGAGGTCAATTCTTCTATTTTTTGCAGTATTTCTTTTTTATTTTCTTCTGACAAAGTAGACCAACTTAAAAGTATTTCAGGAGCACCGTTAACGAAAATCATGTTCTTATCATCATCCCATTCGTATAAGTACAAAGAGAATTTTTCTTTGGAAGAAAATGGAATATTGTCTATTCTTTTCTTTGATTTTAAATTATCTGCGTCATTGTCTTTGTTTAATGAATCATTTGCCCATTTATAGGCAGCTATTACAACCGGATCATCCAAGTCATTTGCAAGTAATGTCTGCAGACGTAAAGAATTTGCATCCCCAATATAATCCGACACTTGCATATTTCCTTCGGTTAATGTTCCTGTCTTGTCAACACAAATTACTGTGACTCCTCCCAATGTTTCTGCAGCGACAAGTTTTTTCACCAGTCCTTTTTGTTCTAGTATTCTTTTCATTCCTACGGTTAAAACTATTGTGAGAGAAACCAAAAGACCTTCCGGAATACTGGAAACAGCAAGGGCCACTGAGGTTATGAATATTTCCGAAAGAGGTATTTTTCTTAATATTCCGACAATAAAAACAATTCCTATGACTATTCCTACCACCATTAATAACTGGTTGCTGAATTTTTTTAGTTGTTTTTGAAAAGGTGTTATTTCTCCTACCTCTTGTATTTTTTCAGCTATTTTTCCTATTTGCGTTCTTGCACCTGTTTCTTCCACTACCATTACAGCCTGCCCAGCCGACACTGTGGTTCCCATATAGATTTTTTCGTTTGCTTTTTTTTCAACAGGCACACTCTCTCCTGTTAAAACCGCTTCATTGGTATAAAAACGATTTACTGAAACAAGTGTCCCATCAGCAGGTATTTTGTCTCCTTGTTTTAAAAATATAATGTCTCCGGGAACAACTTCTTTTACATCAATTTCAATTCTTTGGTTATCCCTATAAACTACTGCTTTTTGTGAAATGATTTTTTTCAACGCCTCTAAAGCATTGGACGCTCTGTTTTCTTGTATAAATCCCAAAGTTGCATCCAGTATTACTGCAAACATGATTATAATTGCGTCTCCTGTATCTCCAATTAAAAAGGTTACTATTGAAGCTCCTAGCAAAACATATACAAGCGGGCTTTTAAATTGGTCTAGGAAAATTGATAATTTGCTGGGGGGTTTCTTTTCCGGAAGTTTGTTTAATCCAAACTTCTTTATTCTTTCCTCTGCCTCGTTTTTTGTAAGTCCGTTTATTGAAAATGCGGAAGAATCGTCCTTCATATAAATACTAAAAATAAAGTGTATATAAAATTTAACACGGTTGATTTACGTTAACAAGATTTTGTGCAGTGTTTTGAAATTTTTGATAATATTTTCTTATGAATGATCAGAAAGGATCTATTCACAAAGTAGTTTTGTTTTTAATTGTTTTTCTGTTTTTAGCTTTTGGGTTGATGTATTTTCTAGACAATAAAAGAGATAAGTCAAAAGAAAATGAACAGATTCAAATAAATTGGGAGATGCCTGAATTACCCGAAGGATTTAATTGGTCCGAAAATTATATTGGAAAAGAAGAAAGTGAAAAAAATAATTTCTCAATTCTTGTGGAAGAAAGATATTCAGATAAGGATGTGAAGGAAATGGTTAGTAAAAAAGGTTTTCCACCCGGAAAAATGTATAAGACATTTTTAACAGATAAGGATATTTCTTACAATAGTGCAGGTCATCCAATTGAGGTTACTCTGCGAAATACGTTAGAAAGCATGGGGTGGGCTTGGAGTACAAGATATGGTAATTATCTTATTTCCGGCGTATCTTTGAGTAGTCTTCAGGGAAATACTGTGGGGTATGTAAAAATAGAGCAAGATTTAATAAGAACCTATGTCTATAGATATGTTTATGATGGAAATTGGATTTCTTCCGAAAATGAGCCTCCTCATTTAGAATGCCCCTGCACCGTTGAGATGACAGTGTTTATCAGCGATCCTGTTCCACTAGCAGATTTTTTGCCTGCTGTTCAACAATAAAAATCTACTTTAAAAGTAAAGTCAAAAAAGAAAAAGGTTAGAAATAAAAAAGGAGGGGAAATTTGCATTCGATTGCATTTTTGCCCCTCTAAAGGTTAATTTTCATTTATTTTTGATGTGTTCTGCCAAACGCAAAACAATGTCGGCGTAGCCTTCATACCCATACCCCGCCGGTCCATAGTGGAATAAGCCCTCTCGTAGATCCCCATAATAGGAGATATAGCTTGCGAGAAGCTTAGATCCAAAATTGATATTAAACTTTGGGTCTAGCAATTCCACCGTCAAGGGGCGATCTGCAAAGCAAGGCCCGCTTACGCAGTTAAACGTGCTTGCGACTCCGTCGCGTGGCATTATCTGCATCAATCCTGTTGCCCCGCTTGTGGAGATAGCATAAGCATCTCCTCCGCTCTCTATCAGTATAATTGCAGCAATCACTTCAGGAGCTATTCCGTACTGCTCTGAAGCGGATGTTATTTCCTGACAATAGGAAATTACTCTCCCCCAACTTTCCTCGTATTCCTGGTTTCCCAGTTTTTCCGGTAAAGAGCATTCGGAGTTGCTCTCCGCGTTGCTCTCGGATAAAACGGGAACAACCGCTAATTCTGGCCCCACAGATGAGTATTTACCAACTGCTTGGGTCTGAGCCAAAGCCGTTTCCTTTATTGGCAATACTGCTTTCAAAAAAAATGGCGCAAAAAAGGCTATAACTACTATAGCCGAGAAGAGGGATATGACATCTCCCCGTCTCTCAGCAGGTTTATCCCCCCACTTGTGGATAGATAAACCCAGATCAAGTGGGTTTGGAACTTGTTTTTTCATTTTTTTCTCCTTTTCTATTTTTGTTTGGAAATTGTTGTTATTCTCTCACAAAAAGAACCTATAGTCAAGAAAAGAAGGGATAAAAAATAGATAAATAAAAAAGCAATTACAGGTTAACTTTCGGTTATAATATAAATACATGATAAAAAAATTTCTAATATTAATTTTTGTTGTTCTAATAGGATTTTTTGCATTTGAACGCTACTACTCTACTCTGCATAATTACTTCTATAAATCTCTCTGCGATGATCCAATTACCTATAAAATAGGAAAGATAGATCCCGGTTTTCAGATGAACGAAGAAGATTTTAAAAATAAAGTAGAAGAAGCCACGCAGATATGGGAAGAATCTTATGGGAAGAATCTTTTTGAATATGACCCAAATTCATATTTGAAAATTAACTTAATATTTGATGAACGGCAGATGGGTCTGTCTGAAGTTGAACGAACGGAAGAACAAATTGAGATACAGAAGAAATCTCTAAAAGAAAAGGAAGAAGAGTACAACAAAAAAGTAGCTGAATTAGAAAAACAAATTGAAGAGTTAAATAAAGAAATAGATTATTGGAATAGTAAAGGTGGTGCTCCTGAAAAAGAGTATATATCTTTAAAAAACTTACAGAATAAACTTACCGAAGAGGCAAAGGAATTAAATGATTACGCTTCCAAAATTAACCTTGTGGTAGATACAGTAAATGAAAATATAAATTCTCTTAACGAGAAGGTGTCTGATCTTAATTCTTTAATCAGTCAAAAGCCTGATGTGGGTTATTATATATCCGGAGAAGAAGAGATAAATGTATATTTTTATTCTGATGAAAATTATCTAATAAATATTTTAGCCCATGAACTTGGACATTCCCTTGGTTTAGATCATATTGAAAAGGAAAATGCGATTATGAATCCATTTGTTTCCGAAAAAACCACACTGACACAAGAAGACATAGATTACATAAAAAGTTTTTGTGAGCGAAATACGAGAGCAGGTTTAATAAAAGAGAAAATTAATCAGGTAATTACCGGCTTAAAATCAAAAATTGACGGTTATGTAAATAATAATTCTCCCGAATACAGACAATCATTAAACCTTACTAAATTTGATCTCAATTTTTTATGAAGCACTATCTTTGTGATTAAAAGAAAATCTTCAA
>DAOSPG010000016.1:0-11080 GCA_035374605.1 bacterium | reverse complement strand
AACATCATAAGTACAGGTTATTATACACATTTTTATAAATGTTTCATTTTGAAATTTTGGTAGTAAGCATAATGTTTCAAACTTTTACTAAATTACCAAGATAACTTAATATTGAGAACAAAATTTAATCATGCTAAAATGTGCGGCGTGAACAAGGTAAGCAAATTCATAAAAGAATCTTTTGAGGAATTGAAAAAAGTTCAGTTCCCGAACAAAAAAGAAGCTCTTAGATTGACCGGATATGTTATAGGAATAAGTCTTATATCCGGTGCTATGATAACTCTGTTTGACTATCTTTTTAAAGAGATTCTCCGCCTTGTGATCACCAAATAAATATGAAGGATAAAAATAAAAAACAATTGAATAAAGATTTGGATGAAAAAAATGCAGATCAAAATAACGAAAAGGGAGCATTAGATTCAGCAGAAGAATCTTTGTCTGAAAGTGAAAATAACAATACAGAAGAAGAGAAAACTGAATTGGAAAATCAAAACTCAAAAAGCCAGGATGAAGCAGAAAGTAAAGATATGGTAGTTATAAATAAAGATGTGAGCAAAGATGCAAAATGGTATGTTGTCCACACTTATTCAGGTCACGAAAATAAAGTTGCTTTATCTTTAAAAGAAAGAGTTGAAGCAACCGGGCACTCAGATAAAGTATTCAAAATATTTTTACCCCACCAACAAAAGATAGTAGTTTCAGAAGGAAAAAAGAGATCTGTCAACGAAAAGCTCTTCCCCGGCTATATAGTGGTATTGATGGAGATGAATGATGACAGCTGGTATATCGTAAGATCTACTCCCGGCGTAACAGGATTTGTAGGAATGGGGTCCACCCCTACCCCACTGCCGGAAACAGAAGTTCAAACATTAATACAATTTGCAAAAATGGAAGCTCCTAGATTTGAGGCTAAATTTAGAGTCGGAGATTCGGTGAAAGTAAACGACGGGCCTTTCAAGGATTTTCTTGGAAAAGTTGATGAAGTTAATGAAGAACAAGGAAAAGTTAAAGTATTAGTATCGGTTTTTGGAAGAGAAACCCCTTTAGAACTTTCTTTTACACAGGTTTCTCAATTGTAAGTTTTTATAATATAATTCTATAACTTCCAATTAAGGAATAATAAAACTATGGCTATAACAAAAGAAAAAAAAGGTAAAAAAGTTAAAGCAGTAATTAAATTAGCAATTGAAGCCGGAAAAGCTACCCCCGCTCCTCCAATAGGACCTGCGTTGGGACAACACGGAATACCAATAATGGATTTTTGTAAGGAGTTTAATGCGCGAACAATGAAAATGGAAGGGAATGTCATTCCTGTAATACTAACAGCCTACGAAGATAGAACTTTTACATTTATCACTAAATCTCCTGTTTCTACCCACTTGATAAAAAAAGCACTTAATTTACCAAAAGGATCTTCTGTTCCAAATAAGGATAAAGTAGGAAAATTAACGCGATCTCAATTAGAAGAAGTGGCAAAGGAAAAAATGGTTGACTTAAATACTAAGGATATAAATAAAGCCATAAAAATAATTGAAGGAACAGCAAAATCTATGGGAGTAGAGATAGAGAAATGAAAGATACAAAAGAATATACAATAGAAGAGGCCATTAAAAAATTAAAGAGCGAAACAAAATCTAAATTTGATTCTACAGTGGAAGTACACATAAACTTAGAAATAGATCCAATTAAACAAGCTATAAGATTTCCTCTTGTTTTACCTCATGGAACCGGAAAAACCAAAAAAATTGCGGTGATTTCTTCTCAAAAAGTCAAGGAAGCCGATATAACACTAACAGCAGACGACCTTCCGAAGATTGAACAGGGAAAATTAAAACCAAATGTTGATTTTGATGTTCTTATCTCAGAGCCAAAATATATGCCAAAATTAGCCAAATACGCAAAAATACTAGGTCCCGCGGGAGTAATGCCTAATCCTAAAAACGGCACCGTTACGGAAGAAATCTCCAAGGCTATAGAACAATTTAAAAAAGGAAAGATAGATGTAAAAACTGAAAAAACAGCACCGATAATACACGTTTCTATTGGAAAAATAAGTTTTGACGAAAAATCTTTAGCAGAAAACTACATGGAACTGCTAAATGGCTTAAAACAAAGTAAACCCGCCAAAACTACTCCCTCGTGGATAAAGAGTATATTTATAACTTCTACGATGGGACCGTCCATTAGAGTAAAAATATAGGCCAATTACAAAACACAAATTATAAATTATAATCCTACATAAATATTGATTTTATTTTCAATCATATAAAGGATGCCCTTTTCGATATTAAATCTTCTTTCGTCAGAAGTATTTTTATCGGTAATAATAAAATCTGAAATAAGAGAAATAAAATTTTCATGATAAGGCAATATGTCAAAAACTCCCTTTTCATTCTTTGATGTTACAGAAAACACATCATCGGAAAATAACACACCATCTTTACTTCTTACTATTACATACAATTTCGTGTTTTCGTAGTCATTTTTCGTCATTTTTTTCATTTAGTTTTATCTCTTCTTTTATTCTTTTATTTTTTATTTTCTTCTATATCGGAAATGTTTCCAATAAACATAAATTTATCTTCTGAAATATCGTCATACTTTCCGTCTATAATTTCCTTAACAGCATTTACTGTATCTTGCACCGGAACGTATACACCTTTTCTTCCAGTTTGTTTTTCAGCAACAAAAAAGCTTTGAGTCATGTAATTTTTAATTTTATTAGCTCTTTGATATATTATTCTGTCTTCCTCAGACAATTCTGATTCACCAACCAAAGAAACTATTCTTTCTAATAATTCAGCCTTTTTAAGCAGTGATTTAGCTTCATTTGCAGTTTGATAGTGCAGTTTTGACACATTGCTTGGGTTCAACGCGCCTGATTCAGAAGCAAGAATATCAACCGCAGGGAGTCTTCCATCTCTATAAGCATCTCTGGAAAGAACTATAGAAGAATCAAGATAACCAAATACGGATTGAGCGGCCTGGTCAAACAAATCATCTTCTGGAATATACACTGCTTCTATGGTAGTGAGTACTCTATTTCCTCTGGAAACCAATCTTTCATGGACCTGCGCCACTTCGGATGACAAAGTAGCTTGGTAGCCGCCCTCAGAAGGAATACTGTCCGTTAGCAAACTAAGTTCGTTGCCTGCTTGCACAAATCTGAAGATATTATCTATAAAAAGCAATACATTTTTTCCTAGATCATCACGCATATACTCAGATATTGCTACACCGGCATAAGCAGTTAAAAATCTAATAGGCGCATTTTCTCCCATCTGCCCGAATATCATGGCAACGTTTGGCAGTATCCCGCCTTTTTCAAGCTCTTCTCGAAGCTCCTGACCTTCTCTGGACCTCTCACCTACTCCGCAAAAAACCGAAACATTATCTCCTAAGTCTTTATTAACAATATTATTTAAAATTTCGGTCAATAATATTGTTTTTCCAACGCCGGAACCACCGAATAAACCTACCTTACCTCCTCTTAAAATAGGGGTAAACATATCAACAACTTTAATGCCGGTTTCCAAAAAATCCGTAGTTACCACAACATCATCATAAGGCGGAGAGGGAGAAAAAAGCTTTTTCTTCTCGTCAAATTCAATTTTTCCCAACCCATCAAGATCTTTTCCAAAAATGTCTGTTACTCTACCCAACATGTTTTTTCCAACCGGAACACTAATTTCCTCTCCTGTACAAACCACCTCAGACCCTCTGACAAAATTAGATTTACCGGATAAATTTATACAATAGAAAGTATTAACCCCCGAGGACCTTATAACTTCAAAGGTAATTTCCTCATTATCTTTCAGTTTTACTATTTCATGTATGTTTGGCTTGGGATCATCCAAAAACTCCACTTCTACAACTGTATCTCTTATATTTATAATTGTTCCTTTAGAATTAGCTATTGCCATACAGAGCCTCCAAAAATAACGGGGTTCAAATTAACATTTATGTCTTTATGTTTAATTTTTTTAATTGCTATGTCAGTTTTATGTATTTTGGTCTCAATATTGTCGGATGCAACATCCATACTTACCATTCTGGACGCGAATTTACTTAAATAAGATTCAAAAACTATCTGTTCAAAAATCAGGGATGCAACTTGTTTTTCAAAATATTCAGCGATTTTCTCAATTGAAGGTTCAAATAAAAAATTCTTGTCATAATTTAACAAACTATCTCCTACTTTATGAAGCTCGACACGAACCTCTGTTTTAGCAGGCACTTGAGAAATAAAACTCTCAAACGAACCATGATATACAACAATATTGGAATATTCCAAAATATATTCATTCAGTTTTTTAACACTGAGGTTATCTATTTCATTATCCGACATTTCAAAATATTCATACTTTTTCTTATTTTGCACACTTTCGTACATGCTTTTACCAAGTTTCCCTACAATCACAATATCTGTATCAATTTTTGAAGTTTCTCTCAAAAAAAGATCAAATGTATTTATTATTATATCTCCATATAAACCACTATTTGAAGAAAGAAGAACAGAGACGGTCTTACCATTTGTATTTAAAACTCTATATTTCTCCTTTCCCTTAAGAGAACTTTTATAAACTTTATAAGCATATGAAATATGAGCAAAGGCCTCATTCAAACCTTCCATGAAATCCCTTCTGTCCAGAATGGATTTTTTTACTTTTCTCATTCTTAATGCAGCTATTTCCTCGTAGGATTCAACCATTGTAAGAAATCCGGTAAGATAATCCATTTCATTTTTTAGATTTTTTATGGATTTCATACTATGCTGACCCCTCCTCTATGTAATTAATAAGATCCTTATAACTAGCACTAACTTTACCAAGTAAATTATTAAAATCTCCGGAGGAATTTATTAATTCGTCAATCTTATTTTTAAAAGTATTGTCTTTATCATACAAAACTTGCGCCTTAGTCCTATAATCCTGTATTTTCTCATCATCTAAAACACCTATCCACAACAATGTAAACAATATGACTTGGATATTAGCGGAATAAACATCCTCACTACCCTGCTCAAGAAATTTGTATACCTTCTTTCCCATTTCCAAGGTAGATTTTATTCCTTCATTTATTTCAGCGCCAAAATGTATGAAACGTTCAGTTTTATTATGTAAAGTAAGGAAAGAAGAAAGCTCTCTATTAATGCCCCACCTTATAGAATTTTGGGTTTGCCTCCCGACTCTGGTTACAGAAAGAAAATAATTTATTGCAGGTCTTCTTCCTTCCTTAAAAATAGCATTATCAAAAAAAATATGACCGTCTGTAATGGACATTAGATTCGTTTGAATATATCCGGTAATATCTCCTTCTATTGAAGAAGCAACGGGTAGGCAAGTTATAGAGGATTTTTTTCCGTTAATATTAAAATTCCCCGCTCTCTCTAAAAGCCTGGCGTGTATGAAAAAAACGTCACCAGGGTAAGAATCCCTTCCCGGAAATTTCCTCGAAATCAAAGACATCTCTCTATAGTACTTAGCGTGCGTGGAAAGATCGTCAAGTATTAGCAAAACATCTCTTCCCTTATCCCGAAAATATTCTGCCACAGTCATGGCTACGTAAGGTGTTAAATAGACACTTGCTATAGGATCAGAAGAGCCTGACCCAACTATAATGGTATTATCTTTGATTTTGTGTCTTTCAAAAAGCTGCTCAGCTTTTTTTATTGAACTTTTTTTCTTTGCTATAGCGGCATATATACATATCGTACCCAATTGAGCTTGTCGCAAGATAGATTGAAGAACAAAAGCAGTTTTTCCGGTATTACCATCACCAATAATCAACTCCCTTTGTCCCTTACCTAAAGGTATAAGCATATCAACCAAGGAAACTCCGGTTTCTAGAGGAGATTGCACTCTTTCTCTGAGATTAATTGGTAACGGAATTGAATCTGTCGCCCGATATTCTTCAATGCCTGGTATAACTTTGTTTTGGTACATGGATGTTCCCAAGGGAGTTATTACCTGCCCAAGTAAACCTTCGCCCACCGGAACTCTAAAAACATCACCAGATCTTGCAACTTTTTCCCCTACCTTAACTGACTCATTAGCAAACAAAAGAACTTGCAAATTCCTATTACTCAAGCTAGTTACCATGCCAATACATCCTGACTCAAAATAAACAACTTCGTTACACACTGCCCTAGGAAGACCTTTTATTGAAACAATAGGATGATTTATTTCCTCTACAAACCCTATTTCTCTATTTTTCTCTACAACATCTATAAAAGATTGTCTATAAGTATCTTTCAACGACATTATGTGATAATAAATAACTTGTTACTATTCTTCTCAATCTTAAATCTAATATATTTCCTTTTATGTAAAAAACCGCTCCTGGTTCAAAACCTTCTTTAACGTGTATATCTAACATAAAATTAGTACTATTTTCACCACTAACGTTACTAATGGAGCTGTTGTAGGTATTTTTTATAATATTTATAACTTTATCTATAAACTGGTCGGACGGTTTAAAAGACATTTCAATTCTTACTATCACGGAATTATTAATTTTTTCTTTTATTGAGTTCAAAATGCTCATATCTGATTCAGATAAGATACCCGCTCGCAGTCCGGGAACATTATTAATTAAATCCTCAGCCCAATGAGGTTTTTCTTTTCCAAAAATTTCTTCTACTACTTTATCAATATTAAATTCCCCAACATAACGGGACAAAGCATTGTATAAACGAATAAATTGATTGGAATCAGATTTTGTTTTCAAACTATTAAATATTTTCTGATCGGTATCATTATTATTTTTAGATTTACCTTTAGTATCCTTCATATAGGACTTCATAATAAAATTACAATAAAAAATTTAAATTACGAATTGTTTTTTAATCCGGACTTGCTTAGCTCTTTCTCTAAAAGCTCAATAATTAGTTTTTCGTGTTTAACTTGATCTAAATCCTGACCTATCACTTCAGTATATATATTTGATAACAGCTCATAAACCTTTTTATTAAGGCTATTCACTTTCTTTTTCTTATACTCTTTAATTTCATCATCTACTTTGGCATATTCTCTAGCTATTTTTTCTTCCAAAGCATCCTGAGCCCCTATAGTTTCTTTCTTCACAACATTTTTCAACTCATCTACTCCCTTTATGGCTTCCTGTTTCATTGCTTCGGTAATTTCATAAAGCGTTCTTATATTTTCTTTTTTCCCTTCCTCAACAACCGTTTTGTAGCTCTCTAACAATTCCTCGGATAATTCTTCTAAAACTTGACTTTGTTTTTCATATATTTTCCCCACATTTTCCCTAAGTTTTTCTCTGTTTTCTTTAGATACAGTATATGTATTATCCAAAAGATCTTGGGCTTTAATTTGCGCTTCTTTCAAAATTCTCAGAGAATCCACTTGAGCTTTGTCCATCATTCTTAAAGCTTCGTTATAAACTTCATCCTTGATCTCTTTGCCTTGCAATTTTTTTAGGTTTTTTGAATTCTTCTCATCTTTAAGTATTTGAAACGATCCGGAAGCATCCTTATCATCATCGGATTCGTTATTTCTCAATTCCTCAATTTCAGAAATAATCCAATAATTGAGTAAGAGAAGAGGTAAGAAAAGACACACCCCGAGGATAAAACCTACTGTGTCTAAAAGTACTCCATTATAAAAATACAAGGGCAGTTCAAAACTCATACGATAATTATACGCACATATTTATAATATCTTCAACGTCCTATTAATATGTTTTTCAAATCGTTAAAACAAAATATGCCGCAACAAGACCCATCACCATAATTACAAAAGTCAAAATAAAATTAAAAAGTACAACTTTTCTTATAGATGTACTAGCCAAAGGATTTCTTCCCAAAGCTTCTACGCTGGATCCGGTTATTTTTCCAAAAGAAGAAAATCCTATTACGAAAGATGCAAATATGATAGCTATTGCCAACAAGTATCTCAAAGCCTGTATAGGTGTCATGAAAGGGGATGTTAAACTATTCCTAATTATGCTAAGTATATTTCCACTCAACCCTTTTCCAAAAAATTTAGTTCTTATGTCCATCAGTACATATATCTGACCTATATCGGTATCATTTTCCGGGTTAAAATCTTCCATAGCAACACCAACAACCTGCCCATCTTCTGTTGCCTTTACCCCAACTCCCGGTATATCAGAGCTGGTAATGTAATCCCCTTCTTTTATCGGACCGTTTTTAGCTGAAACATTAAGCAATACCTCCCCTACAGATGTAACCAACACTGATTGCTCCAAACTTCTGTCTTCGAATGACACAGAGGGATTTTCAACTATGACGCCACAAATTGACTCGTCTTGATATTCAGATGATAAAACATACTTTCCATCCTTGTAGCTTACAATATCTCCTACATTTCCAATGTTCTCCGACATAGGCACAGTAACCGCATACTCATAGGACAGAGCCCAAGAAACAAATAGAAAGCATGGTAAAAAAACTACTGATGCAAAAAAAATTAGCTTTTTAATAAACCTGATCACAATTTTGAAAGGCATTATTTAAAGCGTAAACAAAAAAACCCGTACAGTCAAGTTATGTAAAATAACCAAAACCCATAGATAAAAGAGGTAGAAAATTTGGAGACGTAAATTCAAAAAGATATTACTACAACCAAAGTAATTATAAAGTTAATAAGTAAAAAGTCTGATATAGATTCAAAAATCTAAAAATAACTGCTTGATTTTAATTCTAAAATACAGCGAAAAAAGTCTATGTGAGTAATTTATGTAACCAAGATCGCATACTCTACTGGCAGAAATTTATAGACATAAATTATTTAGCTGTAAAAACATTAATAATAAAATTAATGCCGATTTCTCTTGTAAATAAAGTGTAAATAACCTACTAATGGGGACCTGCAAAATTATAATATTTTGCAACAAAATAATAATAATACTCGGGTGAGTAATTTAGTATATCAAAACCTTTTTAAAAGTTGCCAATAAAATAAAAGTACTTGACACAGAAAAAGAAACAAGGTAGCATTTTAAATAGTTTGCTAAACATTATTATTACAATATTTAGCAACGTTTTTAGAATGAGTTTGCCTGCCCAAGATATTAAAAACAAAAATAAAGAAAAAACAGACTCTAAGTATGTTTTTCATAGAGATAACTTTTTAAGAGTTTCCAATGCCTCTAAGATAGTAGGTGTATCCCCTTCAACAATGAGAAGATTGGAAAGTGAAGGGTTAATATCATCCCATAGAGATCCTAAAAGTAATTACAGACTTTACAGATTAGATGAATTAAAAGAATTAAAAAATAATCTGGAACAAAAAAAGCTTCAAAAATATGAGGATAAGATAAACAAAGATAACAAGAAATCTATTTCTTTTCCAAATTCAAATTTACTTGGAGTAGTTAAACCGGCAAAAATAAGACTAAACGAAAACAAATTATCCCGCGAATCATCAGGAAAAAAACTCTCAGAAAAAAGAACATACAAAAGAGATATCGATTCAGAAAAATGGAAAATTCCGGTAGATAAAGAAAAAAAATCAATGGATCCCTTGTGGAAAAAAACTAGGATGGGGATATCTTTTGCGGTGATTTTATCGTGTATCATTTTTTCCCTCTATTACGTATCTAAAAACGGAGGCATTAATGACAAAGGTAATTTAAGTTCAGTTCCCAAAATACTTGGATTTCTGCAAAAGAACGAAAATTCAGGACAGGAACTCTCCAAAAAGACAGACAATGTGCTTGCGGCAAGAACAAAAGTTTCTGATTTTGTGCAAAATTTTAATTTAGAAACATTTTTTAAGAAAAAAGCAACATTTGAGGCAGGGCTAGAAGTAACAGATATTAATTTCGTTGATACCGGAACTGTAAATAATCTATTAAGAATTGATGATGTTACAAAAAGAACACTGGAAGAATCTCTCGGCATAGATGGAGAAATAATAGGAACAAATATGCTAAGCACTGTCATAGCAGAGGGGGTTGTTGATGGCAAAAAATTGGCACCGGAAATAGAGTATAACGGAAGTTTTGATTTTGCAGAGGGATCTTTATTGATAGATGGGACCGAAGTAGAGGTGAGTGCTGAGGAAATTAATGTTTTGTCAGGAATAAAATCAACTACGGAGGAGTTAAACTATCTGTCAGATTTGGTACTGGACAATGGCGGAATATTATTTGGAAACAACAACTCTATAACACAGGATAAGTCATATTTGTTTTGGAATTCAGAAGATAAAAGTTTAGAAATAGGTAACGGAACCAACTATACAGGATTTAAAGCTTCTGACTATATGAATCAGGATTTGATATACACACTACCGGAAAATGCCGGTTTATCAGATTACGTTTTATCAATACAAAACGGCAATGTTTTAGAGTGGCGGGAAGTAACAAGCATTCCGGGATCTGGAGATATAACTAGTGTCGGATCAATGACAGAGGGTGATGTCTTTAACAGTTCATCGGTAAATGGACAGTGGATAGGATTTGGAGAATCATTAGGAAGGTTACAATTTCAAAGATCAGATTCAAACATAGACTCAATTAATATATTAGATGCCAGATTAGGTATCGGAATAACAAATCCATATTTTGATCTTGATGTAGCAGGATCAGTTAATACAGAAGAACTATATATTTCCGGAACTCAAGTTCAATCAAGTGCTGTTGAGCTGAATCTTTTGCACAATTTACCGGGAGTTCTACTGGATTCAAGCATAATAAGTTTGTATGCCACAACCGGGATAAACGCTGGTCAGGGTTTAATAGGAGGTGGAACAACGGGCGTTCTAACTTTAGATGTCGGTGTTGGAGATGGAATTGTAGTAAATTCAGACAACATTTCTCTTGATGTTATTACGTCCGGATCTACTGCAAATACATCATCAAATTCCGGTCTAGAATTAACATCAGAAGGACTGAGAATAATCGGCGGTTGTTCAGATAATCAGGTTTTATCTTGGAATGAAACAACATTAACATGGGAATGCAATTATATATCTTCTTTAATTGGAGTTATTTCAGGATCAGGAGAACCTGGACAAGTAGCGTTTTTTGTAGACCCTTATGAACAATCCGGATCAAACAATCTATTTTTTGATATTTCAACTCAAAGACT
>DAOSPG010000015.1:8158-11137 GCA_035374605.1 bacterium | reverse complement strand
CTTATTGCATCCCGAACTTTGGTAAGAGACTCCACATCACCATAATTGGTCAAGTCTCCTATAACAAAAATATATCTGCAACCGGATGTCTTAATTTTCTCGGAAGCTTTATTCAGGTTCTCTAAATCTTCATGTATATCGGATATAATACAAACCTTAAAAATAATCTCATTTTCTAAATCTTCCGATTGAGAATCATCAGTAATAAAATTATCCTCGCTCAAATTACTTTCATTTTCGTTAATTTTAGATTTTTTAAAATATTGATCAACAAATTTACTCACTTTACCGCTTTCCGCTTCTTTACCGGCATTGTAAATTCTCTCCACAAGTAAAATAATAAATAAAATAAGAGCACTTATAGCCACTATTGCTAAAATCATTTCAAAAATTTTCAAAAAAATAGATTTTTTTCTTGTTCCTTTTCGTGAATATTTTCCGGACATGTTTTTCTTTCTATAGGTTCTACTTTTATGATACTTTCCACGCCTTTTTTTAGACATAAAAGCCAAAGATAAAAATATTTGCTACATTTTTTCAACAACATTTATACCTAAGAGTTTCAATCCGTTTTTTATCACCTGCGCTGAGCAACAAACTAAAACTAATCTGAAAAACCTTAAATCTTCTTTAGCATTCAAAACAGGAACTTCCGAATAAAAAGAATTAAATTTTTGCGCAAAATTATATAAAAAATTTGCTATCAAATGCGGAGACATTGTATCCGCAGATAAAGAAACTGTTTCCGGAAATGTACACATAAAACGAAGCAAAGATACTTCTTTCTCCTCCATTTTAATATTTTCAAAAAGCTCAATGTTACTTTCCAAAGAAGAGGCTTCTATTCCGGATTTTTCAATAATGGACATGGCTCTGGCGTAAGTATACATAAGATAAGGACCGGTATTACCTTCAAATCTGGTAACACCGTTCATATCAAAAACTATATCCTGCTTAGGATCAATCTTTAGCATTCCGTATCTATAAGCAGCTAAAGCAATTTTTTTACTTGTTTTCTCTAAATCAGTAACTTCTTTAAGGCTGTTTTTAACTTCTTCTTGTTCTAATTCAAAAATTTTTTCAAAAACGTCATCGGCATTTACCACTGTTCCTGCTCGCGAGGACATTGCCCCTTCAGGTAAAGATACCCAACCATACGCCAAATGATACAATCTATCGGCCCATTTAAAACCTAAAAGTTCAAATAATTTAAAAAGCTGTTTAAAATAATCGGACTGTCTTTTATCTACAACATAAATTCTTTTTTCAAAATTGTATTTTTCAAAATTATCTTTCGCCAGTTGAATATCTTGAGTAATATATATCGGAGTTCCGTCGCTTCTCAACAAAACTTTATCCGGAATACCGTATTTTTCCAATCTAGCGATTATCGCTCCGGAATCATCTTTTTCGGCTATTTCTTTTTCAATCGCATAATCGATAATTTCTTTCCCCGCTTTTGTGTAATTACTTTGATACTCGCAAACATCAAAAGAAACATTTTCATTCTCATAAGTCTCTTTCCAACCTTCATATGCCCACCCTGTAATTTTTTTCCACAATTCTAAAGTCTCTTTTTTTCCTTGCTCCATTTCTCTAAACATTTCCGCTAATTCCTTATCTAACTTTTCGGGATTTTTTTCATGTTCTACCTCATACATCCTGTAAAAATCCCCTACAAAATGATCGGGCTTTTTATCAGGGTCTCTTCCATTGCCATATTTTTTGTACATCAACATGGATTTACAAATGTGAGTTCCCCAATCATTCATATAATTCATTTTCACAACGTTATAACTATTAAAGGAAAGGATTTCGGAAATAGAGCTGCCTAAAAAATTGTTTCTTGAATGCCCTATGTGCAGAGGTTTATTTGGATTTGGAGCTGAGTACTCAACTATTATCACCCTTCCCTGGCCTTTTTTATTGGAACCGTAATTATCATTTTTCTTAAGAACCTCTGAAAGCTGGTTTTTTAAAAAATAATCGGAAAATCTAAAGTTTATAAAACCCGGAGAAACTACTTCTATACTTGAAAATACCGGGTAATTAGCACCATCACACTCAAAACAAATATCATAGCCGTTTATTTCATGAGATAAATTTTCAGCAATTTTCAGGGGAGGTTTAAAAATTTTTTTTGCTAACAAAAAAGCTACGTTTGTAGCCAAATCGCCATGCTTCTCATCTTCGGGACGCTCCACAAAAATATCATCAAATTCCAAATCATAAACACTTTTTATTGATTTTTTGATATTTTCTTTTAGAAGCAGAAGGGCATCTTCCATATAAAAACCTCTTTGTTAAATATTATCACGAAAACAACTAAAACCCCGGAAAAACTACCTAATATAACCTGATTCTAATCTGCATGTATTTACTTCAACCACAACAAGCATAAAATTAATGAACAAGTATCTTTATATCCCCGATCTCATCGGTTCTCAAAACCTCACATCCCTGGTCTTTTAAAAAACTAACAACTTCAGAAGAAGGATGTCCGAATTTATTATCTTTTCCAACAGAAATTACACATTTCTCCGGGTTTGCTTTGTTATAAAAAGCTTTATGAAGACTATATTTAGACCCATGGTGCGGTATTTTCAAAACATCCAGGTCCCCGTCAATATCGTCTTGAACAAATGAATAATCCATTAAACCCAAAACCTTCTCTGTTGCATCTCCTGTAAAAATAGCTTCAAAATACCCGTAATCCAAAAAAACCACTATTGAGACATCGTTAATATCCGCAACTTTATTTTGTAAAAATTCTTTTTCCGGCCATAAAACCTTAAAACTAACTCCATCTATTTCAAATTTATCTCCGGCATAAATATTTCTAACATTTTTTTCCTTTGACAGTTCCTTAAAAAGTGAAAAATAGGGAGAGTCAAATTCAACGTCGTTAAACATAACAGAACCTACTTTACATCTTTGCATCATTCTATTTAAGCTTTTTATATGATCACTATGAGGATG
>DAOSPG010000015.1:0-8058 GCA_035374605.1 bacterium | reverse complement strand
AAAACGAAAAGATAGTAAATCACAACTGGCGCGATACCAATACTAAAATTAACACTGGAAAAACTAAATTGAGAGAAAAAATTAATTGAAGATATAAACACATCTAAAAATGGGTATATTACAATGCTCATAATTTTCGCCAAAAAAGAAGAAAGGTTTGCTATAAAGATAAAAAATGTGCCCAATATTGTTGCTATAGGGACTGTCCAAAGGATAAGCGGATTAACGAGAAAACTAATTATGCTGACTCTACCGAAATAATAAGAAACAATTGGAAGAACAAAAATCTGTGCTGATATCGTTGTTCCTAAATCTTCAACAAAAAAGGATTTTCCTAAAAATCCGGAAATAAACTCTACAATAGGGTTTCCAAACACAATAAGACCTAAAGTAGCCAAAAAACTTAATTGAAAACTAACACTAAGAAGAAAATACGGCCATATTACTATCATTAAAAGAGCGGTAAAAATCAAAGCTCTAAATCCGTCAACACTCCTTCCATAATATCTGACCCAAGAGAGAACAATACCCATAATCCAAGCCCTAATTACCGGAGGCTCAAATCCGGTCATAATTGAATAAAGTAGTGTAAAAAATTGGGATATAAAAAGGTTTCTTGCCTTGTATTTTGAGCCCAAAAAACCCATTATCAGATTGGATACAAGACTTATGTTAAAACCCGAAACTACCACGACATGAATTGTGCCTGTTGTTTTTAACGCTTCTTTAAATCTCGGAATTTTGCCGAGCTCATCAACTCCTATTACCATTCCTGCCAAAAGCTCGCTGTGAGGACTAGGAAGATATTTTCTCATCAAATCTACAGAATGATTTCTAAAATCTTCTAACTGTTTACCGGGAAATTTCTCTATGTTGCCAAAAAAAGACGCTTTAGGTTCTAAACAACTATTCTGCACGGATTTAAAACAACTTATGTAAACTCTCGTAAATGCTATTAAAGAAAGAAGAAACAGGGGAAGATACAATTTAATTTTATTCATATCCTTTAGTTTTTAGAAAATTAATTAAAAAGATATCAAATCTTTAATATTCTCTATTGTGGATTTATACAAGCCTGATTTTGATTCAAACTCGGATAAATCTTTATATGGTCTATTAGAAATAATTTTCTCAGCGTTGGCAGGCCCAATTCCGGGTAAAGTATCCAGTTCGGATGAAGATGCAGTATTAACATTCACTTTACCGTCGCTATCTATTCCCGAAGCATCGTCGGATAGCCCATCTGATATCTCACTGCTATCATCAAAATAATCATCGGGTTGTGAACTACTGCTTTCACTACTCCCGTTATTAGATTCCATATCGGTTTTATCACCAAGAACAACATTACTCGCATATTTTCCATTTACGGTTTTTGTAATTTTATATTGCTCGGGAAAATAAAATTCCCATTCAAATGGAATGTAAATTTTTGATGAATCTTCAATTTTTTGAGATAGATTTAAGTTTCGGGATAACCAAGCAGCCGAAGCGTCATTAGACGCTCCCCCGGCTTTAGCAACAGCATCCCCTACCCTATCGCCGTTTTTGACTTCATAAATGCCCGGATTATTAACAGCTCCGGAAACATCTACAAAAATTTTTTCGGATAACTCATTTTCGGTTGTATTATTTTTCTCATCTTTACCGGAAAAAACCTCAACTTCAGAACAGGAGTGTATTTTCCTTTCCATTAAAAAATAAGTAGATAAAACACCAACTACAAAGACAATCAAAAGACACAGGATGATATTTTTTTCATAAAAGGATCGTAATTTTTCTTTTATTGACGAGAGCACATTAGAATAAAAACACAAACAATTAAAATTGTTTATACAGACAAATCTATTAAAAATAGAAAGCTAGAAAAAAATCTTTTATATTATTTAACGCATTTTAACCGACAACTATTAGAGATTTTTCATCAATAATTCTGTTTTATAAGTGTACTTTTTAATAATTACCGCACAATTAACGCAAATAGATTGACAAAAAAATAACACAAAAAGCCAAATAAAATATAAAAGTAAAAATAGGTTAAGAAGAAGTTTAATCTCTTAAAGATTCTTCAAGAATACTTCTAAATTTAGGATTTCTACTTAGATCTTTTAGCAGGGACACTATTTTGGTTTCGTTCAACATATAGTAAACTTCTCTTCCCTTTTTGTCGTTCTTTAGAAATCCCAGCGATGCCAAAACCCTCAAATGATGGGAGGCAAGATTTTCCTCAACATTGAGCCTGTCTGCGACATCACTTACGTTCCTCTGACCGTCGCTTAGGAACTCCAAAATTTGTAACCTATTTTTGTCGGACAGTGCTTTTGAGAGTTTTTCCAACCTCATGGCCCGAATATACAACACTTATTGCTATTTTTCAAGACTATTGTTATCACTGCAAAAAAATCTTTGAACGATATTGTACAGCCTCCGCTATATGATCTGCTTCCACATCGTTTTCACCATTTATATCAGCGATGGTACGCGCAACTTTCATTATCTTAAAATAAGCTCTGGTGGAAAGAGAAAACTTTTCTACTGCCTGCAATAAAAGTTTTTTAGAATCACTCTTCAAATTACAATACTTTTCAATCTGAGAATTTGACATATCACAATTAAAAAATATCCCCTCGCCTTCAAATCTTTTGGATTGAATCTCATGGGCTTTTAAAACCCTATCTAAAATATATTTTGAATTTATTTCCACAGATCGATTACTGCTAAACAATCTATTTTTATCAACGGGAAGGACATTTACATGCAAATCTATTCTGTCAAGAATGGGGCCTGATAATTTTGCCTGATAGTTACGGATCTTATTCTCGCTACAAGTACATTCTTTTTTAGGATCTCCATAATGTCCGCATGGGCAGGGATTACTTGAAGCTATAAGCATAAATTTTGAAGGAAAATCAACACTGCATCTGCTTCGGGATACCGTTATTTTTCCACTCTCAAGCGGTTGTCTTAAAGATTCAAGAACAGGTCTTGTAAATTCACTGAATTCATCCATAAACAAAACTCCTCTGTGGGCCAAAGTAATTTCGCCGGGCAACGGGTTGCTTCCACCGCCTATCATCCCCGCATAAGAAATAGTATGATGAGGGTTCCTAAAAGGTCTTTTTCTTAAAAGTCCGCAGTTTGGGGGAATCTTACCAACCAAAGAATAAATTTTTGTAACCTCTATAGATTCTTCTTCACTTAAATCCGGAAGAATAGAAACGAGAGCTTTTGCCAGCATAGTTTTTCCTGATCCCGGAGGTCCTACCATTATGAGATTATGTCCGCCGGCAGCACATATTTCCAACGCTCTTTTTACGTACTCTTGGCCAATAATTTCTCCGATGTCCAAATCTTCATCTCTTGATAAATTTTTATAAGAAAAATTTTGGGATTCTTCTGTAAATGAACCACTGGAGACGGGGGATATAATTCTTCTACCACCGAGATGTTCAGCCAGAGAACTTAAATTCTCAACTGCATAAACGAAAATTCCATTTACTGATGCGGCTTCTTTTGCACAGGAGGATGGCACAAAAACCCTGCTATATCCATTTTCTTTTGCGTAAAGAGAAAGTAAAAACGACCCTTTAGTATGTCTTAAACTTCCATCAAAAGACAATTCTCCAAAAAATAAAGCATCATCGGGCAAACTTATATTTAGGGAAGCGCTAATTAAACCGGCCGCAATTGGCAGATCATAAAAAGATCCTTCTTTATTTATATCAGCCGGAGCTAAGTTTATCATTATTTTTCTTCCGGGAAGTTTCAATCCGCAATTTTGAAATGCTGTTCTTACCCTATCCCTACTCTCAGCCACAGATTTATCAGGGAGACCCACTATTTCCAACCCGGGCAAACCCCCTGAAGAAACGTTTATTTCTACATCAACTCCCAATGTTTGTATTCCTCTGTTAGCTATGGATTTTACTTTAACAAGCATAAAACTTTCCTTCTGATTCGGTAACCAAACCCGACATTATAAGATATGTAACTTCTTTATTTAAGGTAGAAATGTCAACCGAAAGATATTCCGACAGCTCATCCATAGTCATCGGATCATTTTTTAGTGTTTCCAAAATTACATTGTTTCCGGAATCTGATTTCTTTTCATTTTTATATGTATCGGTACTGGATCCAAAACCAAAAAATTCATTGATACTAAAACCTGAATCTATATTGATAGCAAATTCATTACTTATCTGCGTCTTTCCTTCAGATAAATTACTGAAGATACTTCCGGGGACTACAAATACTTTTCTACCATACGAATTAGCCATTCTAGCTGTAATTAAAGAACCGCTGTTTCTCGAAGCCTCCACAACTAACACTGCCCTACTCAACCCGGCTACAATCCTATTTCTTTTGGGATATGTCCAAGATTTAGGTTTAAAATCTCCTTCAAATTCGGACAAAATTAAACCTTCATTACTTAAAATTTCTTCATAGAGATCTGCCTGATTTTCGGGATGAATATAGTCTATTCCGCACGGCATCACTGCTATAGTTCTTAGACCAAGTTTAATGGCTCTTCTATGAGCTTCTGCATCTACACCTGACATAAAACCTGAAACTATCGATATATCTTTATGTAAAACAGAAAAAATTTTTTCTATTACTCTAACTCCGTACACACTCATCTTCCTACTCCCGACTACAGCTAAACAATTTTGAAATATTTCCGGGCAATAATTTCCCTTAAAATAAATTTTTTGAGGCGGGCTCGGCACTTCCGCCAACATCTCCGGGTACAGAAAATCGGAAATACTCACCTCGCCCGCCATTACAAAAATGTACCAGAACGCCTTTAATATTCAATGAATGTATTTCTACTTTAAGTAGAAAATACGAAAAATTTATTTTACCCGCTTCCTATATCTTAGAACCAAGATAAATTTTTAGGTTCAAAAAATAAAAATATGAAAATTTATACAAATGGCAAAATAATTACGAAAGTAAAACAAAATATAAATTATTTAATTTGCCAAAAACTTGTGTATAATCTTGTCATACTTTGGTATAATCGTTTGAAGTAAAGTGAGTTTTTCTTCTGCCCCAAAATTTTGAATGGATGATCTTATTAGTATAGACAAGCTAATAAAACAAGCAAAAAGCAAGGGGGTTAATTTTGGCGCGGGCGACCCCTATAATAGACTTAGATATTATACGAAAATGGGTTGGCTGCCGCACATGGTTAGAAAAACAGACAACAAAGGAAATGTAAAGGGTCACTATCCTGCTTCTTCTCTCCAAACATTGCTCTTTATTGAAGAACTTAAATCTAAAGGAGCTTCAAATGAAGAAATATCCAAAAAACTTGAGGTTAAAAATAAACGCGAGGAAATTATTGCTTCGTTGAAATCTCCTGAATTCAGAAAACACCTTATAACTTATGCTTCTCTTATTCTACTGATATTAATATTTATCAATGAGCTTGGAATTATTAATCTAGGGAAATCCAAAAATATAACTTCCCAAAATCCTGAAAATGTCTTTGAATATCAGCAAATATATGGAAGTGGAACAGCATTTGTACCCAAAAATCAGAAGAAAGTTTTTGTAGTTTTTAGAGAAATGAAACCTGGATCAAAAGTATATGTTACTTTTACTCAAAATTACTCCCCTGCTACAAGATACTGGGTGTCAAAAATTGAAAGCCAAAATGGTTTTCAATTAGAGTTAGACACACCTGTGTCCGAAAACGTCGAATTTAACTGGTGGGTGTCAAAATAACATTTTAAAGGCATTTTCCCGTAATGAGAATTACTTAAATTACCCCCTTGACAAAGTATAGAAATTAATAATAGACTGGTTACATGCAACAACTTAGTCTAAAAACACCGATATCTGAAAAAATATCGAAAATAATATCCGTAGTTCTAATTTTTCTAGTACCAATTTTCTTTCTCCCTATTACTTCGGAATTTTATTCCTTCAATAAACTGACACTAATTGTCATAGCAACAATCATTTTGCTGGTCTTATGGGGAATAAAAACCATTAAAGGTGAGAGGTTAGAGATAATAAAATCACCTGTTGATAAATCATTGCTGGCTTTATTAGCTATTCTGATATTGTCAACAATATTCTCTATAAGTAAAACAGACAGCATATTCGGACAACAGGGAAGGTGGCTGGGGTTAGGAGCTTTTGCCGTTATGATGATATATTTCTATCTAAGTACACCATCGTTTAAAGATCAAAGCACTATCAAAACAGCTATTTATCTTCTCCTCCTTTCGGCAACAATATCTTCTCTGATTTCCATACTAAGTTATTACAAAATATTTATCAGTTCGTCACCTTTCTACAGATTCCAAAACTTTTCTTTAACAGGATCAATAAAAGACGCGGTTTTGTTAGCTGTAATCGCAACAATTGCTTCAATAGCAATGAATATGCATGAGAAATCAAATTTCCTTAAAATATCCCTATTTTTGGTAACACTCATTAACTTCTTCTTTATATCAATAATAGGAAGTTTTTTGGGATGGAGTCTTTTAATCGTCGGTTTTGTATCACTACTTTTCTTTACAAAATCTTCGGATTTATCTAGGAACAAAGCACTTCTTTTAGCTCAAACCATAGGGATTGCAGTACCAATATTGGCATTGATTTTTATACCAACAACCAGAAAAGTGATTGTTGACGAAAATTATATTGGAGAGATAACGTTGCCTGTGAAAGAAAGCTGGGCTATTGCAACATCCACTATAAGAGATTATCCCCTATTGGCAACAGGTCCGGGAACATTTCATTTGAATTTTTCCAGATTTAAACCCCTATCTCTGAACAACACAATATATTGGGCCAACACTTTTGATAAACCTTTCAATGAAGTTTTCAATGCTCTAAGCACGATTGGAATTATAGGAACTGCTGTAGGCATAATTTTCTGCGCAAAAGCGTTGTCTTTTGCCAAAAAATCCAAGAGTGTGGAAGATAATACAGGTCTTATAGCAGTATCGAGTGTACTAGTAACGATAATTATAATATCCTTTGCGCTTAATCACGCTACCATATTAAGTACATTTCTAATGTTTTCCTTTTTAAGCATATTAATAGGATCACATTTAGCCACGGATTCAGCTAACTCTAAACTTGTAAAACCGGTACTATTAGAGGTTACAAGTTTGACATCAATATCTTCAGCAGAGGATCAAACAGTGGTAACAGGATCATACACAAAATATTTCTTAGCTATACCGGCTTTTTTGATAGCAGGATATCTTGGATATACAAGCTTTAGAACGTATGCAGGCGAGTACTATATGAGAAAATCTTTAAATGCAATAGCTAACAACGATTTAACCAATTCTTATAACTACCAGGTATTAGCTCTAAGATACAACCCGAACAGAGACACATACTACGATTCTTTCTCAAAGATCAACATGACAGTGGCTGTTGCTCTTGCTTCAAAAAATCCTGATGAAATAACAGATAAAGACAGACAGGATATACAAACATTTATATCTCAAGCATTACAAAATTCAAAAATAGCCACCGAAAATATAGGACCGCTTAATGTATCAAACTGGGTAACTAGAGCACAACTGTACCAAAATCTTATAAACGTGGCTCAAAATGCTTTTGAATGGTCAGTAAGTTCTTACAACACGGCGATTCAATTAGATCCGATAAACCCACAATTAAGATTAAACCTAGGAGGGGTGTATTTTACAGCAGGAGACTATCTTTCAGCAGCTAATCAGTTCAGGCAAGCTATAGCATTAAAACAAGATTACGCAAACGCAAGATATAATTTTGCACTAGCTTTAGTGGCAATGGGAGAATTAGAACAGGCAAAAAATGAATTAGAAATAACTAAATTACTCTTACCGGAGGATTCAGAGGATAGAAAATTAGTTGAACAGGAAATAGAAACTATATCATCCTCGATAAAAGCAACTGAGGAAAAAACTGAAAAACCCACCGTAGAAGAACTTACAGGTATAACAGAAGAACAACAACAGCAACAAGAGCCTCTAACTGATGTAACTAAAAATGAAACAGAAATAGGGCCTGAAGTATTACCTCAGACACAACAACAGCCCGCTG
>DAOSPG010000014.1:0-12048 GCA_035374605.1 bacterium | reverse complement strand
TGGTGGACCGTAGCGGATTCGAACCGCTGACCTCTTCCATGCCATGGAAGCGCTCTACCAACTAAGCTAACGGCCCATATACTACGTACTATTTAATCTTCGAACAAAACTCTCATTCGCGCAAAGGCTCTCTTTAGAAGCTGTTAATCTTCTATTAGTGCACTAGCATCGGTTGTCGCTTCGCTCCAACAGAAGCTAACGGCCCATACTACACACAACCACACCCACCTTAAACCTAACCTGACATTATACATTAATTTCTAAATCTTCTTATCTGCAGTAATAATTCTATCATTATCAAAAACAGCTCTTCTATTCGGAAGATTTTCAATATTATATCTTTTAACAACTTTTTTAACTTCAAACAAAGGCTTGGGTGGAATTTTACTCAAAATTTCTAATACCTTTTCCATCATCAAATCTAAACCTTCTCCGGTTACAGCAGATATCCCCATTACGTCTATTCCGATTTTTTTAAATTCCTTTTTTATCTTTTCGAAATTTTCCTTTATCTCGGTTACATCAATTTTATTTATTACCACAACATACTCTTTATCCTTTAGCCCGTGACCATAGTTTTCCAACTCTTTTCTTATTATCTTAAAATTATTTATTGAATTACTAATAAGATCGTCACTTATTCCACTTAATGGATCGATTAAATGTACCAAAAGTCTTGTTCTCTCAATATGCCTTAAAAAATCGTGACCGAGGCCCTTTCCAAAAGAAGCCCCTTCTATCAAACCGGGGATATCGGCAATAACTATGCTATTTTCCCTGTTCAATCTGCAGACACCTATGTTCGGAGATAAAGTTGTAAATGGGTAATCTGCAACTTTTACATTCGCATTAGTCAATCTATTTAACAAAGTGCTTTTTCCGGCGTTTGGGGCGCCCACCAACCCGACATCAGCGATAATCTTAACTTCTAATCTAATTCTTTTTTTCTCGCCATCAACACCAGGGGTATATTGCACAGGAGTTCTATTTTTTGAACCTTTAAAATTCATATTTCCTTTTCCCCCAGCCCCTCCTTTCGCTACCATAATTTTCTGTCCCGGCTTTGTTAAATCCCCTATCAGGGTTTCTTCACGACTTCCAACAGAGTCTCCATTTTTCGTATTCTCATCATCAAAATCTTCAATGGTTTTTCTATCTTCAATTTCATAAATTAAAGTCCCCACAGGAACCTTAATAAACAAATCCTCTCCCGACTTACCTGTCATGTTTTTCGGACCTCCGGGTTTGCCATCAGGAGCTTCGAAAATTTTTTTTGATCTAAAATCTACTAAAGTAGACATGTTATTGTCAGCTACAAAAAAAATACTTCCCCCATCTCCTCCATCTCCTCCATCAGGACCGCCTTTTGGAATAAATTTCTCTCTTCTAAAAGAGACTTTCCCATCTCCGCCTTTTCCCGCTTTTATTTTTATTTCCGCAACATCAATCATAACGATTAATTATTATCATAAAGAAAGAATAATATCCATTACTAAAAGACATAATATGTCATTATATGCAAAATAAATAATTTTATGGTAATTTATAGCTTAAAAAACTGAAAACTAAGGGGTGTAATTAAGAGGATTCTGCGCTACACCGTTATATTTGACCATAAAATGAATGTGAGGACCGGTAGATCTACCTGTGCTTCCCATCATACCTAATTTTTCCCCACGTTCAACTTTCTCTCCGTAACTAACATCTATTCTACTCATATGACCATAAACCGTTTGATACCCATCACCATGATCTATTATTACATGTAAACCTAAGCCAAAAGGATCCCAACCGGATCTTATCACAACACCATCGTTACAGGCTAGTATTGGAGGCATTCCTGATTGACCACCTCTGGCTATATCAACCCCGTTATGATACCAGGAATAATATTGAGTAATAGTCCAAACTGTTGTCGGCCAGACACAGTACCCTTTTCTTGGAGAGGCATCCCCTCTAGGACCTAATAAAGGTTGCTGATCATAGATAACTACAGGCGGTACCGCTACAGGAACTTTACCACCAGGAATAACTAACTCTGTTCCTACAGCCAATTTTCCTGTATCTAAAATATAATTAAAATCGGCTATAGCCTGTGGGGCTACATCATAATCTGATGCGATAGAATTTAAAGTATCTCCGCTTTTTACTACGTGTATCAAACCCGAGATAGGGGGTATAGTTATTTCATCACCAACACTGAGTATTGATGAATCAGTTAAACCGTTAACATACTTAAGAGCGTCAATTGAAACCTTAAATTGATTTCCTATTGAGTATAAAGTATCTCCTTGTTGAATTGTGTAAGTAAAAGACTGATTCCTTTTTCTTTCTTCAGGTATGGATGTAAGGGCAATTTCTTTTTTTGGAATTATATCGGTTGTACTTTTCAAATAATTAGCACTTACCGGTTTGCTGACTACAAGCGGAGAACTATTAAAAATCTCTCCCACAGTAAAGACCAAAAAAGAAAAACCCATAACAAACCAGGTAGCTATAGTTCTACCCAACTTTCCTCGGGACCAAATGAGTTTTTTAGTAAGAAATGTTTTTAATTTTGATGGAATACTTAGTATAAAGAGGAATACCCTAATCAAAAAAGCTACGAATAAATAAATCTTCCTTATTAAATACAGGAAAAAGGATTGGAAAAACTCCAGCCAAAGAGAAAAAAACTGTTCAATTTTGTTTCGCCCCTTTGGCTTAAACCCTTCAAAACTAAGTTGGAAAAATCTTCTAGAAGAGGGGCGCTTTGTTGTGAAAGCCATTCTATTTATATATGACAATATACTCCTTTTTTATTATGCGAGAGATTTTACCAGCAATATAGCATATTATCAAATTAACACAATTTAAGCTCCGCCCTTATTGAGAGTGTCAAGAAATTCTTTATTGTTTTTTGTTTTCTTGAGTTGCTCAATTACTAAAGGAGTCGCATCTCTGTCATCTAAGAGATCAACCATTCTCCTCAATCTATAAACTTTCTCTAACATATCGGAACTAAGCAAATCTTCCTCATGTCTGGTTCCACTTGCCTTTATATCTATAGCGGGAAAAATTCTTCTCTCCGACAAAGATCTATCTAATCTCAGCTCCATATTTCCCGTACCTTTGAATTCCTCGAAAATAACATCATCCATTCGGGATCCGGTATCTACAAGGGCTGTAGCAATAATAGTTAAACTACCTCCATTTTCCAAATTTCTAGCCGCTCCAAAAAAGTGTTTTGCAGGATAAAGAGCTGCCGGATCAAATCCACCTGTAAGAGTTCTACCCGAAGGAGGAGCAACCATATTGTAAGCTCGGGCTAATCTTGTTATTGAATCCATTAAAATAACAACATCTTTTCCCATTTCTACCATTCTTTTGGCTTTTTCAAGACAAAGTTCGGATATCCTAGTTTGCTCTTCTGCTTTTTCATCAAAATTACTGGCAAAAACTTCTCCTCTGACACTTCTTGCAAAATGAGTCACCTCTTCTGGCCTCTCCCCTATCAAAGCAACTAAAAGGGTGATATCAGGATAATTTGTGGTTATTCCATTAGCAATATCCAAAAGAAGAAATGTTTTTCCTGCTTTTGGAGGAGCAACAATCATAGCCCTCTGACCCTTTCCTATAGGGGAAATTAAATCTATTAACCTGGTTGAGATAATATCGGGTTTGGTTTCAAGCTTTAGCCATTTATTTGGAAAAATGGGTGTTAATTTGGAAAAAATTGGTCTTTTTTTTGCCTTTTCGGGATCTTCGCCACCGACCGTTTCAATCCTTAATAAGGACAAATATCTCTCATTTTCCTTGGGGGGACGAGCTAAACCAGTAATGGTATCACCCATCCTAAGTCCAAACCTTTTTATTTGTGAATGACTTATATAAACATCTTTGGGAAGATCATCATCGTTATTACCCTGATTTTGAGTCTGTCTTATAACACCATAATCAGTTAATATTTCCAATATTCCCGATATTTTTATTGTACTTCCATTGTAATTATAACTATTAACAGGACCTTTGTTTAATCTATGAGACTCTTTTTTTTCATTTGACTCAATTTGCTCAAACTCTTCATCTAACGCAGAACTTTCTACAGAAACTTCAGAAGATAAACCATCTTCCGAACCGTTATTATCCTCAGATAGTAGATCCCTCTTTGACTCACCAGAATCTACTCCTTCTAACGGGAAATCAACTTTTTTTCCTTTTTCCTCTTTTTGGGATTCGTCTTTTTTCTTTTTTATAGGCATTTTTAATTTAACCGGCAAAAACCAGCATATTTAAATTTATACTTTGAAAACGAAGAGAAGATTATGCATATTTCGGAAATTTTCTTTCGCAAAAGAATTCGAAAGTCTTTAATATTACAGAGAAATAATAAACTAAAAAACAAATTTCATCAAGTCTTTCCTAAAGATGGGAGATAGCCACTGCCCCGAGCTACCTCCCAACTTCAGGACTCATTTACAAAATACCAAAACCCTTTATCTCAAATCGGCAGGCGTGGCTGAAGTCAATTAACAGATAGACTTTTTTGTTCCCCAACAAAGTCGTTCTCACCGGGAACATCAGAAATGAGCTCTGCATTTACGATTAATCTCTTATCGTATGTCCCTTTCTCCGGCGACCATACACCTCCACAGGTTATAAGCGTCGCCACAGGAACCTCTCCTCTACTATATTCAAAAACTTTTGATCTTTCAGGGTCATCTATTTCAATATAATAGATGTTTGACACCCTGTATTCATATGCCCTGTTATAGTTGTCAAACAATGATACTTTATCACCAACTTTTATATTTTTCAACTTCCAAAAAACTGCGGGTTGGCCATAATTATTGTCATAATGAGCGTTTATTACAAGATTTCCGGGTTCCGCAACTTTTGCGCTTTCCACATACCACCCCACTTCATCCCAATTCGTAGGCGTCTCTAAATAACCTTCCCTATCAACCCCCACCGGAACCACATTGGCATTTATCCCAATTGAATTAATCACAATTTTTTTCGGTTCTCCAAATATCGGAGCAGATAAATCCTCAAAAACAGAAACTTGCTCCGCTAACACAACCTCTTCTCCACTTTCACTATTGCTTAATGAATCAGAATTAGAAAAAAAATTAATATTTAATCCAAAAGCATGAAAATGTAGGATAAAATACACCACTAATAAAATAAGCGCCGAAATTATCGCCGCCCTTACTATCTTAAAAGATTTTAGGGATTTTAACTTAGCCATATCAAAAGTGTATCAAAATTTCCTTGGACGGCAGACAGAATGGTCGCGTAAGGAACGAGCCAAACCCAACCATTCTGCCTTCCGTCCAAAGACGAAAGGCACACAAAGGCCCTATTTAGCAACAGGGCCAGGAAAATTTCTTACTCAAACGCATTTTTATTTTTTATTTCTTTCTCAAAGATTTTTTTCCTACTATCCCGGCTAACAAGGAACCAACACCCGCTAAAGCAAGCGTTGAAAAGGAACCTGTTTTAGGAAGTTCCGAAGGTTGTATGTTTCCATAACAAACTGTAGCAGTATCGGAACCTTGAAAGTCCCCGTCCCATCTCAATTCAGCTTTGTTAACTATACATTTCTCAAATTCTACATTTCTATCGTATTCTCCCGACTTAACTTTAGCCAGAATTATAAATTCTTTCTGATCATCAGGATCAAAATCATCCCATTCTTCCGTTAAACCGGACCCACCGACTTTCTCCATCTCTTCAGGTAAATAATCTCTCATTTCCATATCATCTGTAGAATCAGCATTATCATCGCTAGTATTTTTTATTCTGATTCTAAACTCAACTACATCATCTTTTCTAACATCTGTTACCTTGTCTTTCCATTCAGTATCACCAGCTATTCTAACTTCCTTAACAATTTTAAATTTTGTATTATATTCTTCCTCACCATACTGATCTGCAAAAGCATTTCTAGTAGATAAGGTTAGAACAGTTAACAAAACAAGAGATCCTACTATTAAATTTATTTTATTTTTTTTCATTTGTTTTTTAACCTACCTACAAAACAACACAACAAGAACAGTTTCAAATTATGTTATTTAGCAGTATGGCAGGAAACTTAGTACTCTATAAAGCAAGTATATTTTAGATCAAAATAGAAGATCTAAAACATAACAAGGGAATTATAACCTTTTTATTAATATTTGTCAATACTATGGGGTTTGTAATTTATTATAAACTTTCTTTAAGGGTACGATCCTCTTTTTCCTTGTACCCAAAGGAATAAAGAAAAGACATGAAAAGCAGTAAAAATCCCAGAAACTCCATTATCTGGGGCCAAAAGATAACATGAACGTTATTTGGGATCTCATTTTCAAAAACCCAACCATTAGCCCAGTTATTTACTTTAACATGACGCGCGGAGCATGGGAAAATTCCGCAAAAAGCCAGCCAACCCGAATCATAAGCTTCATTAAAAACAAATACATTATTACCACCTATAGTTGGTTCTGATATTTCCAAGTTTTTTATCAAGTTATAAGATACCGGAACTAAGCTAAAGTATTTAAGTTCGTTTTTACTCATAGTATTACCAAAAACGTAATTTGAAATATTCAAAGTGTATCCCATGCCTTCTCCCATAGGAGGTATAAGATAAAAGTAAGTCCCGGACTTTTCTTTTGGCAAAGATACTTCAATATCACAACGTTTCGAATATTCATTAGTCAAGCACAACCTTAATGGAACACCTTCTATATGATCGGCCTCAATCTCCAAAATATAACCACTACTATAAGAAGCTAATGGAAATTCATAAGAATCGCACAACGATCCTTCGGTAGAATTAAATACAATTCCTTTTCCGGAATCCGCAAAATTAGAAACATCAATTTCTTGACCAATTTCACAAGGCCTTCTATTTCCCGAAATTTCTCTAGGATTCACAGTTAAATAATCTTTTTTGCTAAAAGTCAAATAACCTTTTGTAATTAGTTTTTCATATATATCATAATTCACCAAACCCGTTGATAACTCCTCCATCGGGAAAATTTTTATATTTATATATCTTCTTACTAATTCATTTTGAGAATGTCTTGCATCAGAAAAAAATCTAAGATCATACCTATTAAAATCTCCGTTAATTTCGGAAATAAAATATGAATTTTTAACAAAATGATCTACACAAAGACCCGATAAATTGTCCAACATGCAAAAATCCTGATCTGTTACTTCTCTATCAGAGGAAAAAGATACAGCTACAGAATTAGAGAAATTCTCACTTAAAAACCTTGAGATAGAAGAAGTTACACAAGCAAGAGTATTTTTACCGGCTACCTCAAAACCGGAATCAATTTTGTACAACGAGTAAGAAGAAGAAAACGAAGAATCCTGAATACTGCAACTTTCTAAATTAGCATACAATAAACTATTTATATCCACGGGACTACCTAATTTGTAGACACTATAACGGGATTTTTCAGAAAGATTAATCAAAGAACTGCCAATAAACTTGTTGTTCTGTATTCCTGTCAAAGCGTAATAATCATTTTCAAATTTTAAGAAATATTCCTCATTCTCACTCAAATTAAGAGGGATTTCTCCTACAGAAACTTTATCAAATACAATATCAACAAATTTGGCATTGTTATCACCTTCTCTTAAATACAAGGAAACAGGAATTTTCTCTGTGTTATCAATAAAGTTATCTCCGTAAGGTAATTTCAAATATACCGCATCATTATCTGAGTAAATAAGGTTATTATCCATATTTTCATCCACAGAATTAAATCCTAAAAACTGATGGGTTTGGTCTCCTTCTGACATATAATCTCCGTATTTTACATATATTGGATCGTAATACTCTTTGAATAAGGAATTTGAAGATTTGCGATAGGAATAGATTCTCTCGGTTTTTTGATAGTCTTTCTTAGGGACATATTCATAAACCAACAAGCCCTGGCCAAAATCCCGCGCCAATGTAATTGAATCCATATCAGAAAATAACTTTTCTATTTCATCGTGAAACAAAACCTTACTATCCGAACCCGGAGCCAAAACACTTTTGTCTAAAATCAACCATCTAATTTTGTATTTTTCTAAGTATTTTTGAAGCAACTCTTCATTACGGGAATAAATTGCCGTTGATATTTCTCTATAAGGATCTTCGTTAGTTATATTCCAACGATCAAACTCCCTATCAATCAATGGCTGTTTAATTCCAAACCACAAAAATCCGGCCCCTTGATATCCCAAACCTTTTTCATCCCAAGAATAAGTAACCCATCCCCAGAATGAATGTATCGGCAAATGTAAAACTCTTCCGTACTCCTTTTTTTCATCAAAGTAATCAAACATCTCAAAATACCTATCGGGTATATCTACTCTCATCGCAGGATTTATTAAGTGACCTTCAAAAGCCGGGAGCGAAAAATAAAATAAAGCTATTGAAAGCAAAATCCCTACTAAAACGGAAAAAAAGCCCGAAAGAGTTTTTTCAAATAACGAAATTAAAAGTGATGCTGTATAACCAAAAAATATTGCATAAACAAACATAAGAAAAATTGAAAACTTCGTGAAGGGAAATCTAAACAACTCTTTAAATAAAGGTATATTTTCTTGAAGAAAAACAAAAATACCACCAAACGGAGGATTTACATTTAGAATGAAAAAAACACTTAAAAAACCTATCACGATCCATGGTATTAGTAGTTTATCCCGCTTTATTAAGGAAACTACCACTCCAATAGAGATCAGAAGGAAAAAGAAATATCCTAAATCTAAAACCAAGGGTTTTTTCAAATGAATTACCCAAGGCATTAAAAGACTTCCATACGATCCCCCCTTAGTGTAAACCCCCCAATCAAAAAGAAAGTTTCTTAGTATGGAAATATCTTTCATATCCCCATATTTTTTATTGACTAAAAAAGCCTCATCGGAAAAAAGATGGTGTATTTTTGATTGAGAAATTTCCGATCCTCTTGTAATTCCATAATAAACGTTAGGGAAAATCCAAAAAGAATTAATTAATAGGGTCAGTAAAAATATAACCGCACCTCTTTTCAAAAAAATACGTTTGGAAATTTTAGAAAAATCTTCGGTTGAATCTTTTTTAGGAATTAAACTCAGCAGAATCATTATTAGAAGGTAAATAAAAAGAAACATTACATAAACATAAAAAAGCGTAGAGGTATGAGCTTGAGACGCTCCAAAAAAAGTCACAATAGAAAACCATATAAGATCTTTTTTCTTGCCTTCTAAATAAAACTCAGTTAGAAAAAGAAAAGACCATCCTAGAAAAGCATATTGTACAAGAAACATCTCTAAAGGAACATTGAATTGCTGGACGGTACCTAAATTAAGAATATAAAAAAGACCTCCTAAAAAAGAGCCTAAATAGGAAGATAAACTTTCGGATTTTCTAAAAATTATCTTCTTCAAAAAGAAAAATATTCCCAGAGGTCCGAGAATCAACATTAAAAACGCACAAAGGTATCTTATTAAGTTTTTTGCAAAGAAAATATCTAAAAACTGGATTAGCAATATTCTTGGTATTTCAGCAGCATGGGCCTGAGAGGCCGGGGCTCCTAAGCCTTGATGAGGCTGCCAGGCGCCAAAAATAATTCTTTTCCAATAAACTCCATAATTAAATTCGGGATGCAGTGTATCCCAACCGGTTAAATAAGTTCCCGGAGTATAGTTTTTATAACAAACAAAGACGCATGTTAAGGTTAATAAAAATGGAAAGAAAATAGGCAATATTTTGAAATTCAAAATTTTCTTTAGCACAGGTTAAGTATATGTTTTAAGTTGTTTATTGGCAATAAAAAGCATACATTAAACCACACATCTATGGTTATAATGAATGTAAAGAGCTAGTCCAAAATTAATTTAAAAATTAAACATATCCCGAGTATATTCGGTAATTGAAACGTCAGGATCCCCGACACTCCATTTAGCATGAATAACTTTGTTACAATCTATTCCTTCTCCGCACTGATTTTTTTCTGTAAATATCCTTTTTATATCGCTCGTCACATCCAAGTTAAGCCCATTAATACTACAAAATGAAGACCCGGATTTAGGTAAATTATGAACATCCAGGTAACTCTCATGGACAGTATTTTCTATTTGCACAAGATACATCACACCACGCTCATAATCCCTCCAAATCTTATCTTGAATTGCAAAATGACCGGTAAAGAATAAGTAGGTGTGGTTTGGAGTAAGTTTTATCGTTTCAATACCATCCTCGATACCCGCTCCGATTTTACATCCCTCGGTAGATGTTTCTTGCTCAAATGTTCCAATTCTCTTATAAACCGAAACTTTTTCTTCATCCGGAAGCGTAAACTCTTTTATTTTTTCAAACGTTTTGTTTCTATTAGATTCCAAAAATCCCGTAACCTGTTCTAAAGTCTTATAATTTCTTAGTCCTTCCGGCCCTATATAGGAAGATGTTACTACATAGCTTGTATTTGTTTCGGTAAAAAAGGATTTAATTTCTTCATCTGATTTGAAAGGCTCAAATTGAAAATAAGGAACAGGCATATAAACGTTGTTATAACCATTTTCTATTCTAACCAATTCGAAAGTTGCGGATGACATATTTTCCGAATCTATAAGAATAGAAACACCAATTGCCTGTTCTTTTTCATCTGCATCGGAGTAAATAAAATCTAATATCTCATCAACAGGGTATCTGTACGGCTTATATGCGTAAAAAGAAGTTCCGCCATAATACCAGGTTTTGTAAAAAGGACCTGTGAAAACAATTCCGATGGGTTTTAATATTGGATTTTCTTTTTTCAATCCGGAAAAACTTAAAAAAGAAGAAGAAAAAAGCAGATACATCACCACAACCCAAGAAGCAACGCCAAGCTTTGAATCATCTTTTTTTGGAACAGATAAAAGTAAATCGGATATTAGATAAGCAACCAAAGGTGTTAATGGAAGTGTGTATCGCAAATTTTTGTTCCCAACGAAAACAAAAAAAAGCCAGGGAACTAAAATACTAATTAAAAGAAGTGTACCGTTTTTGAGATTTTTCTTTAGAGAATAAATAATTGAAATGATAGACAATACAAAAGGCAAAAACATTATCTGGTAGGATATTGCATTTTTGGGATAATAAATTAAGCTCTCTTTCAAGTTTGCAGGGTCATCTGACTCCCCCACGGAAAAAACCTTTACTTGCGCCATAAGTTCGTTCCAATTAACGTAATACCAGGGTATTGTAAGAGCCAAAAATATAGCAGAACCGATTAATAAATTTCTAAGAATTAAAACCGATCCTTTTTTGTTGTTTTCCGTATTTTTTTTAGCAAAACTATTAAAAAGGGTTATTACTACCGGGACAACAAGAAATATGAAACCGGTCCATTTAGTAAGTTGGATAAATGAAAAAAAGATGAAAAAAAAGATAGTTCTTTTTGTGTTTCTAAAACTATCCGAAGTAAAAAGAAAATACAAAGCCATTAACACCAAAGCCGTAAGAGGGATGTCTAAATGAAAATAATGGGACTGATCTATTACTTGAGGAAATATGGAGTATATAAATGCAGTAAGAAATGACTTCTTTTGATCTTTTGTTAAAAGAAAAACAAGTTTATAAGTAAATATTATGGATAGTATAAAAAACACTAAAGATTCTATTAAAAGAAACGTAGATTTATACCCAAATGTAAGAGATATGACAGCCCCTATGATCTGAACAAAGGGAGGATAATAATTTGAAGTTTTTAAAATAGATTTTAACGAAGAACCTTCAACTCCTGATAGAAATCTCTCCATTTCCTGGGCTATACGGTAGCTTAAACCTATGTGTCCCGCGCTATCCCACGTCTGATAATTTTTATTTAGTAAGTGGAATATTGAAAAGAAAAGAATATGAAAAATTATTAAAAATATTAGAAGTTTATTCCATTTATCAGATGTTATTTTGTTAGAAAAAGGATTTTTTATCTTCATCTGTTAAATAATAACTTATTTTCTTGTTTTTAGGCAAAAAGAAAGGCCCTGCAATTGTTGTTTATAATTATCAAATTTCGATAAATATAACATACAATGCAGGGCCAGTCTGACGAACGTGTG
>DAOSPG010000013.1:3518-13453 GCA_035374605.1 bacterium | reverse complement strand
TTAAATTTGTTCCCACTTCAAAAACAGCGTCATCGTTGCCCCCATCATTTAACATTTTTTCATCATTACTATCAGATTCCAATATTGCGTTTATTTCATAATCATTAGCAGTAGAACTAAAACTATAAACGTAATTGACCCCGTCTACTGTTTCATTAATAGGATCCTTTGGAAGAGCAGGGATATACTTAGCTAAACCACTAGTACCAACTTTCGCGTATTTAATATAACCGGTACCATCAGCTGCCTGTGTGCCTGCACCACTATTTCCGCTAGATTCAATCAGCCTTATCTCTTCCTCTGCTAAAGCCATATTTATAGCGCTTCTTAACGTATCCATGTCACTAAGTCTGGTGCTGTCTCTGGACTTTCTCATTGTTTCTGCAGGATTTATAGCTATTAAAACTGCGCCTGCCAATATTGCAATAATTGCAATAACAACAAGCATTTCAATTAATGTAAAACCTTTTTGCTTATTCATTTTTTCGCATTTCACCCCCCTTCACACTACTCATCGTAAATCAACTTAATTATATATTTTCAAAAAACAAATCATCCAATCTATTAAGATTGTACACCAAATTAGATGGCGCTTGTCAATTTATAAATAGGAGTAATAACAGAAATAATTAGGAACCCTACCATAATACCGAGAATTACAAGTATTAGTGGCTCTAAAGCAGATGAGAGACCTTTCACTAAATTATTTACTTCTCCTTCATAATAAACCGCGACTCTTTCCAAAACTTCATCGGTTCTTCCTGTTTCCTCTCCAACTCCCATCATTTGTCCGACCAACGGGGGAAATGCAGAATTACTTTTGAAGAATGTTGAAAGAGCTGTTCCTTTTTCTACTTGTTTTGCCGCTTCCTGAATTGCCCTTTTTAACTGCATTCCTGACATGGTAACCGAAACTATATTTAAAGCATCAACTATCGGAACACCCGCGCTTATTAATAAAGAAAGAGTCCTGCTGAAACTGGAATAATCCTTCATGAGAGTTATTTTTCCAAAAACCGGTATTTTAACAATTATTTCGGAAACAAATCTCTTACCCTTTTCGGAAGTAAAAAACGATCTTATAAAAATAAATAAACCAACTATGATTAATAATATCAAGTAAACATATTTAGCCATAAAATTGGATACATTTATAATTATTTTTGTTGTGGCAGGCAGTTCTATTTGCATACCTTCATACATTTGAGTAAGGTTAGGCATAACAAAAATCATTAGGATTATCATTACTATAACCATAGCTACCAAAATCACCACAGGGTATATCATTGCGGATTTAAATTTAGAATTTAACTCTCTATCGGCTTCCATATTATCAGCTAGCTTTTTTAAAATAGTATCCAATTTTCCCGATGATTCTCCTGCTCTAACAAGTGAAACATAAGTACTAGAAAAAACTTTAGGATAAAGGGAAAAAGAAGCTGATAAAGAAGCTCCGCCTTCAACAGATTTCAAAACATCCGCAATTACTTTTTTAAACTTTTTATTTGTGGCTTGAGAAGATAATACTTCAAGAGCTCTGGAAATCGGAAGGCCTGCAGAAACCATTGTGGAGAGCTGTCTTGTAAAAGTTGCTACTTCCCCCTGAGGAATGCCCCTTAGATCAACTAAAATATCGGTGAATCCGGCGGATTTTTCTTTAATTGATACAACTGTAAAACCCTGATTTTTCAGAAGGCCTACTGCCGTTTCCCGATTTCTAGCTTCCACATCACCACTAACAGTTCCTCCAATATTGTTTTTTGCTGTATAAGTGTATATTGGCATATAAATTTATCTTCTGCTTATCAACCTTTTTACCTCTTGAGGTTTAAGAGCATACTTCAGACCATCTTCAACCGTAATATCACCGGACAATATAAGATTGGCTATGCTTTTTTCAATGCTCATCATGCCGTATTGAGCACTTGTACTTATTATATTGTCTATCATGTGAGCTTTGCCCTCTCTGATTAAATTAGATATTGCGTCATTATTAATCATTATTTCACAAGCCGGGATAGATCCTTCTTTTGTGGAGGGTATTAATCTTTGCGAAATTATAACTTCCACAACCTGTGAAAGCTGCGATTTTATTTCATTTTGCCTCTCTTCATCAAAGGAAGCTATAATCCTGTCTACTGTTTGAGAAGCGGAGTTAGTATGTAAAGTAGTAAAAACCAAGTGCCCGGTTTCTGCAATTTGAAGTGTGGACCTAATTGTATCCAAATCTCTCATTTCACCTATAAACACAATATTCGGATCCTGCCTCATAACCGAACGTAGTGCTGTTTCCCATGAATGAGAATCCAAAAACATTTCTCTTTGTTCTATCAAAGACAATTTATTGGTAAAAACATATTCTATTGGATCTTCAATAGTAATTATGTGCTCAGATCTGGTTTTGTTAATATTTTCTATTATTGATGCAATTGTCGTTGATTTTCCCTGTCCGGCAGGACCAACTATAATTACAAGGCCTTGTTTCAGGTTGCAAACAGTATTGAGTATAGGAGGCAGGTGTAACTCTTCGATTGTTGGTATATTCATAGAAATATGTCTTAAAGCCACCGAAGGATAACCTTTTTGAAAAAACGCGTTTACTCTAAATCTTGCCTTTTGACCTAAAGAAATTGAAAAATCTAATTCTTTATTTATTTCAAGAAGTTCTCTTTGTTTTGCATCTAAAAATTGAGAAACCACAAATTCTACATCATCAACCCCCATAACGGGATACTCACTTAAAGGTTTTAAAATGGTATTAACTCTGATATAAGGAGGGGCTCCGACTGAAACATGAAGGTCAGAAGCATTCATATCAACAACTTTTTCTAATAATTGAGTTGCATTAATTTTCATTTTTTATTCCTTTCCTACTAACCTTAAAATAATCCTATACTAACTTTAAAATTAAATAAACCTTATTTCAAAAGACTTTACTTTATTTAGTAACTCTCATTACTTCTTCAAGTGTTGTCTGACCCTCCAAAGCTCTAATATAACCATCTTGCAAAAGAGTAACCATTCCTTCCTGCTTTGCTATTTCCTCTATTTTTGTAGAAGGAAACTTATTTAGTGTCGCCTCTGCTATTTTTTCTGACATTGGCAAAAGTTCAAAAATTCCTATTCTTCCTTTGTAACCATTATCACATTTAGGACAACCCTTACCCCGGTATAAAGTAATATCTTCTTTTCCCATAATTGTTTTAATTGTTTTTGCAATCTCAGTATCTTTAGACATTAAAACGGAATTAGATGATAATTCATTCAAAATAGCTTTAACATCATTTACAATCTCTTTTGGAGGAGAGTACTCCTCTCTGCAGTAAGGACATACTTTTCTAACCAATCTTTGTGCTAATACACCCAATACAGTTGAGGAAAGGAAAAAATCCTCAATCCCCATATCCAAAAGTCTAGGAATTGCTCCCGAAGCTGAGTTTGTGTGTAAAGTTGACAAAACCAAGTGTCCCGTTAAAGCGGCGTGAACTGCAAGTTCAGCAGTTTCACCATCTCTAATTTCTCCAACCATGATAATATTTGGATCCTGCCTTAGAAAAGCTCTTAAAGCCGATGCAAAAGTAAGACCCGCTTGAGGATTGACTTGTACTTGATTTACACCGGGAACTCTTATTTCCACAGGATCCTCTATAGTAACTATGTTAACTCTTATCGTATTTAGTTTTCCTAAAGTAGACGCTAAAGTAACAGTTTTTCCCGAGGAAGTAGGACCCGTTACAAGTATCATTCCATTGGGTTTTAGCGTCATTTCTTCATATCTTTTTAGAGTGAGTCCTCTCATCCCGAGATCCCCATAGGTAAAAACAGTTCCTTCCTCTTTTAAAAGTCTAATCACTACTTTTTCACCAAAAACTGTGGGCAGTGTTGAAACTCTAAGATCAGTCTCTGTTTTCCCGACTTGAACTTTAAATCTGCCGTCCTGAGGCACTCTTTTTTCATCTATCTTCATTCCCGCTAATATTTTTATTCTTGCTACAACAGAATCTGTCATCTCCCTTGGAATCTTTACTTTTTCGGATAAAATCCCATCAATTCTATATCTCAACCTGCAATAATCTTCTCCGGGTTCAATATGCACGTCCGACGCTCCGGATTTAACCGATGTTTCAAGTATCATCCCAACAACTCTCGCTATAGGGGCATCTCTTATGGTTGCGTCATTCATCTCAAGCTGACCTTCTTCAATCTTTACAGTATTTTGCGTAATTTCCTCCATTGCAGCTGAAATCTCTTCTCCAAGCTCCTTACCTTTTTGCTCATCTAAAACTCTTTCCATTATTTTTTCTGTCGTTATAAAGGGAATTACTTTATATCCTGTTCTTCTTTCTATAAAGTCTATTGTTTGAAGATCCAAAGGGTCTATCATTGCCAAAGATAAGGCATTGCCATTTAATTCAAGGGGAAAAACACGATATTTTTTAGCTATATTAAGACCAATTTTTTCAAACAACTCCTGATTTATTTGACCTGAGCCGGGGTTTGCAAAACCAATTCCATAAACCTCTCCAAAAGCTTGAGCATAATCCTCGCTTTTAACATAGCCTCTGTCTTTTATTATAGACTCAACACTTTTTCCTGTATTGACACTTTCAAATTTAATAGCAGCGAGTTGATCTGAATTAATCAGCTTCTTTTCGTAAAGAACATCAGCTACTGTTTTTATTTCATCTACTTTATTCATAGGGCAGATTTATACACATATTATGTTAACAAGCGTCAAGGATAAATTCAATAAACAAAACGCTTTTGTTTTAAAATTTAATCTAATTTTTTAAGGTATAATTTCAACTATGAACGGGTCTATATTAATATCCGGAGGAAATAAAGAAAGCAGGGAAAAGAAAATAATCAGCATTGTAAATAAAGAGGAAGAAAAAAATTTTGAGGAAATCCAAGAACTTGAAAATAAACCGGATATTTTAAATATAAAATTGGAAAAAGGAGAAAAATCAATCGGAATTTCTAAAATAAGAGAAGGTATTAATTTCCTTCGCGAAAAACCTTTATCCTATAAAAAGAAATTTTTGATAATTCAAAACTCGGAGAAAATGACTGTCCAATCTCAAAACTCACTTCTAAAAACATTGGAAGAGCCCCCATCAAAATCAATAATAATCTTGTCCGCAAGAAACCATAACTTTATTCTGGATACAATAGTTTCAAGATGTAGATTAATAAATATAAAAGAGGATGAAAAAGAATATCGAAAAGATAGCAAAAACCCATCATTAAAAGAAATAATAAAAATGGATTTAGGAAAAAGACTTGATTTGTGTTTAGAAATTTCAAAAGAAGAAAAGGAAGATGTAATAGATATATTAGAAGACTGGATTAGGGAGGGTAGAGAAGACATGTTAAAAAATCCCAAGAACATCTCTTTATTGGAAAATATCTCAAAAATTATTGAAATAAAAAATGACCTGGAGAATTCTAATGTTAATCTTAGATTGTCCTTAGAAGCGCTTCTTTTAAATCTCTCTTAAAAAACTTTAAAAGCCGGATATCAATGAAAATCCTTGTTAAGTGCATATCTAACGCGTAAAATATGAGGGGTTGTAATTTACATCCTAAAAGTGATATTTTTAATCCTGCCGAATTTTGAAACTTATGGAAGATAAAAATAAAAAACAACAAGATGAATACGGAGCCGATCAGATACAAGTACTGGAAGGTTTAGAGCCGGTAAGAAAAAGACCCGGTATGTACATAGGATCCACAGGAGAAGAGGGATTAAACCATCTGGTAACAGAAATTGTAAATAATTCTATGGATGAAGCGATAGCCGGATATGCTACACACATCAAAGTAGAATTTAATAAAGACGGCTCTTGTACTGTATATGACAATGGAAGAGGAGTTCCAACGGAAATAAAAAAAGAGTACGGAGTCAGCGCGCTGGAATTAGCTTTTACAAAACTTCATGCGGGGGGTAAATTCGGAAGCGGGGGGTATAAGGTATCCAGCGGATTGCACGGAGTAGGTTCTTCTGTTGTAAATGCACTATCAGAATGGTTTAGAGTTATAACAAAAAGAAATGGAAAAACCTTTATACAAGAGTATGAAAAAGGCGGGAATAAAGTAAGACCGGTAGAAGAAATAGACCCCAAAAACCCAACCAAATTGAAAAACGTTGAATGGAACATAAATCTAGACAGTTGGAACTATGACACCATGACCATAGTACAATTTAAACCCGATAAAGATATTTTTGAAACCACAAATTTTGATCTTAAATTCTTCGTAAACCAAATAAGAGAATATGCATATCTTACAGCAGGAATAAAATTCGAGGTTTTGGATCATAGAAGTGATCAAAAACATGTTTTTTATTTTGAGGGAGGGATAAAAGCCTATCTGGATTCATTAAACAAAAATAAAGAAGTTATAAACAAAAAACCTTTTTACGTTCAAAAACAATATAAAGATGTAAATGTAGAGGTAGCAATGCAATACAACGATACTTTTAGAGAAAATGTCATTTGTTTTGCAAATCACTTGAAAAACCCCGAAGGAGGTACTCATCTAACGGGCTTTAGAACAGCACTTACCAGATGTTTGAACGACTATGCCAGAAAGATAGGAGCCTTAAAGGATAGAGATGATAATTTATCCGGGGATGATCTAAAAGAAGGTTTGACGGCAATAATTTCCGTTTCATTAAATTCCTCAGATATCCAATTTGAAGGACAAACTAAATCAAAACTCGGAAATACATCTGCAAGAATAGCAGTAGAAGCAGTTGTAAAAGAGGCGTTAGAACAATATTTGGCCGAAAACCCCAAAGATGCCGCTGCCATAATAAGCAAAAACATCCTTTCGTACAAAGCACGAATGGCCGCAAAAGCCGCCAGAGATACAGTTATAAGAAAAACAGCCCTTGAGAGTGGGGGAGTGTTACCGGGAAAACTGGCAGATTGTTCAGAAAAAAACCCCAAATTGACAGAATTGTTCTTAGTGGAAGGAGATTCAGCCGGAGGAACTGCTAAACAAGCAAGAAATAGAGAAACACAAGCGATTTTACCCATTTTCGGAAAAATCCTAAACACCGAAAGAGCAAGATTGGACAAAATCGTAGATTCGGAAAAATTCAAAGATATTATAGTGGCAATCGGATGCGGAATAGGAGACCAATTTAATGCCTCAAAACTAAGATATAACAAAATAATTATTATGGCAGATGCTGATACCGATGGAATGCATATAAATTCGCTTTATCTGACATTTTTTTACAGACATATGCCCGAATTGATAAAAAATGGAAATATTTATGTGGCTTTTCCTCCGCTTTACAAGGCAGTTTGGGGAAAAGAAAAGAAGTATCTTTTTACTGACAGAGATAAGGAGGAATTTCTAAAGACTGAAGAAGGTAAAAAAGCAATTGTCCAAAGATTTAAAGGTCTTGGGGAAATGAACGCAGAAGAACTTTGGGAAACAACTATGAATCCCGAAACACGAAGATTAAAGAAAATAACCGTAGAGGACGCGGAACATGCCGATGAAGTTTTTACAACTTTAATGGGAGAAGAGGTGGCACCGAGAAAAAGATTCATTACCACCCACGCCCACGAAGCTAATATTGACATCACCTAGTATTTTTCTACCAATTTTTAAATATGAAAAAAATAGGAGTAACACAAGCTTTATATACCTCTGACATGGATTCTCTTGCCTGTTCCAATGCTTACGCAGAACTTCTAAATCTTGAAGGAAAATATGCCACAGCGTATATACCTAAGGAACCAACAAATAGCGTAACAGCAGAAATAAAATCATGGAATTTTAAATATGAAAAAGAGCCAAAGCCCGAAGAACTGGAGAATTTAGATTTTGTTATGGTTGATACAACAGACCCGCACACGTTCCCAAAATTCGTAAAAGAAGAAAAAATAATTGAAATATACGACCACCATATAGGTTACGAAGACTATTGGAAGCAGAAACTGGGCGACAAAGCTAAAATTGAGATGATAGGAGCTTGTGCAACATTAATATGGGAAGAATATAAAAAAAGAGGTTTTTCGGAAAAGATATCCCAAACAAGCGCAAAATTGCTCTATGCTGCCATAGTCTCCAATACCTTGAATTTTAAGACATCACTAACATCACCCAGAGATGCTCAAGCCTTCCAAGACTTGATACCCAAAGCGGACATGCCTAAAAACTGGATTGAAAAATATTTTATAGATCAGGAGGAATACATATATAAAAACCCAAGACAAGCCATTATTGATGACATAAAAATAATAGAATTTCCAAATTTGGGTACAAAATTTACTATTGGGCAAATAGAACTCTGGGAAAGCAAGAAGTTCGTTATTGACTATAGCCCACTCATTAAGGAAGTTCTGAATAATTTTGATCATAAGAAATGGTTTTTTAATGCCCCCTGCATCTCAATGGGCACAACTTACGTTTTAACAGAAAATGAAGATATTAAAAATATATTAAAACAAAACTTTGGTTTTAATTTTACAGACGATATTGGAACCGCAAATAAGTTAATAGAAAGAAAGGAGTTTGTAAAAGGAATAATGAATCTTTAGAGAACTTCAATTTTCCTTTAAATCTGCTAAAATTATTAGGTTTATGAACGAAAAAGACAAAGAAAATCAAAATATAGAAACCGCAGAAAACCCCAACATACTGGAAACAGAGATAACATCGGAAATGGAAAGCTCCTATCTTGATTATGCCATGAGCGTTATTGTGTCCAGAGCTCTTCCGGATGTAAGGGATGGGTTAAAACCCGTACAGAGAAGAATAATATATTCCATGCAGGAGTCGGGTATGACTTTTTCGGGAAAACTCCACAAGTGCGCCAGCGTTGTGGGTGGCGTTTTAGCTAAATACCATCCGCACGGAGATATTTCTGTTTACGACGCTTTAGTCAGAATGGGACAGGATTTTAGCATGAGATACCCCTTGATAAAACCACAGGGTAATTTCGGAAGTATTGATGGAGATCCTCCGGCGGCTATGAGATATACAGAATGCAAACTGGAAAAAATAGCCGAAGAACTCTACGCTGATATTGATAAAGAAACCGTAGATTTTGAAGTAAATGACCTCCAAAATGAGGAACCAACATTTTTGCCCTCAAACATTCCAAATTTACTTTTAAATGGCGCAACCGGAATAGCAGTGGGAATGGCAACGAACATACCGCCTCATAATCTCGGGGAAATAATAGATGGAATAAATATTTTGATCGAAAAGGCAGAAGATATCGGAGAAGAGCCAAAAAAAGACGACCAAAAGCAGATAGCCACTTTAAATTTTTCCTCTGACGCTAATGTTGAGGATTTAACAAAAGTTATTCTTGGACCTGATTTTCCAACAGGGGGAATAATTTATGATCAAAAAGAATTAATACAAATGTACGCAACGGGAAGGGGAAAGGTTGTTACAAGAGCAAGGGTTGATGTGGAAGAAAATAAGAGCGGAAAAGTAAAATTGGTAGTTACAGAAATTCCCTACATGGTAAATAAAGCTACCCTTATAGCTAAAATTGCTGATTTAGTTAAAGAAAAAAGAATAACAGGAATTTATGATATCAGAGATGAATCAAACAAAGACGGGATAAGAATAGTGATAGAACTTAAAAAAGAGGCGGTTGCAAATAAAATAAAAAACCAATTGTTTAAGTACACACAACTTCAAAACACTTTTAATTCCAATTTCGTTGCTCTTCTTAACAACGAGCCTAAGTTAATGACGTTAAAAAACATCTTAGAAGAATTTGTCAGACACAGACAACAAATAGTGGTAAGAAGAACAATTTTTTTACTCAAAAAAGCTGAGGAAAGGGCTCACATATTGAGGGGGTTAAAAATAGCCTTAGATAATCTTGATGAAGTCATAAAACTTATAAAATCCAGCAAAGACGCAGATTCAGCTAAAGAAGGGCTAATGAAGAA
>DAOSPG010000013.1:0-3418 GCA_035374605.1 bacterium | reverse complement strand
GTAAATGAAAAATGTATTATTACGATTTCGGAAAGCGGGTACATAAAAAGATTAAAAGAAACAACCTACAAAAAACAGGGTAGGGGAGGAAAAGGGGTAAAGGGACAGGAATTAAAAGAGGAGGATACAATAGAAACAATTAAAATATGCAACACCCATGATTGGGCATTTTTCTTTACCAATACCGGAAAAGTTTACAAATTAAGAATCTGGGAAATACCGGAGTCGTCAAGAAATGCCAGAGGTACCCCTTTAATAAATTTCCTGAGTATGCAACAAGATGAGAGAGTAGAGGCGTTTTTAACTAAAACCGACGAAGAACTTGAGGAAAAAAATAGTTTTATATTTTTTACAACTTCCAAAGGAGTAGTTAAAAAAACCCCGATGGACGATTTCGCCAACATAAGAACGTCGGGAATAATCGCTATAAAACTGGACAAAGGAGATAATCTAACCTTTGTGGATTCAACTTCAGGGGAAGACGATGTGTTACTAACAACCAAAATGGGGCAATCGATAAGATTTAGCGAAAAAGATGTAAGACCGATGGGAAGAACAGCAAAGGGGGTCGGAGGAATAAAATTAGCTAAAGATAGAGACGAGGTTGTCGGTACAGTTATAATACCTAAAAAGAGTAAAAATGTTGAACTTTTAGTACTTTCTGAACAGGGATACGGTAAAAAGACATCGACAGAAGAATATAAAACACAGAAAAGAGCAGGGTCGGGAATTCTTACATATAAAGTCAAGGACAAAACAGGTCCGTTGGTTATAGCAAGAGCATTAGAGAAGAATAAAGACGTTGACGTTCTTATTGCAACAACATCAGGAAAAATTATAAGATTATCGGCAAAACAAATTCCAACTCTTGGGAGAGCTACTCAAGGTGTAAGACTGATAAAATTAAATGAGAAAGACAAGGTTGCTTCGGTGGCAGTAATGAGCAAAGAAGAACAGGAAATATCCGAATAACAAGAATGGATTTTCAACAAATTACTCAATTTGAAAGAAAATATTATAGCGACGGCATAAAATACATTGCCGGGGTGGATGAGGTGGGTAGGGGACCATTAGCCGGACCTTTTGTCGTGTCTGCGGTAATTCTGGATTTAGAAAAAATCTTCGGGAAATATTCGGAAGAAAATTCTGAGACAAAGTTGTACAAACAAATAAATGATTCCAAAAAAGTAACTGCTAAAAAGAGAAAAATTTTATCGGAATTTATAAAAAACAACGCAATAAGCTATTCAATAGAAATCTTTGAAGCAGAGGAGGTAGATAAAAAAGGACTGTCAAAACTAACACAAGAAGCATTTTTTCAGGCAGTACATAATTTAGAAATCAGACCGCAATTTGTACTTACAGATGTTTTTAAAATAGTAGGGTGGGATAATGAAAAACAAAGAAATATCGTGAATGGGGACGAAAAGAGCATATCTGTTGCCTCTGCCAGTATAGTAGCAAAAGTTTATAGAGATGAAATGATGATAAAAAAGCATGAAAAATATTCAGTGTATGGTTTTGACAGAAATAAGGGATATGGTACTAAATATCACATAAACGCTTTAAAAGAGTACGGACCGTGCGAAATTCACAGAAAAAGCTTCAAACCCGTAAAGGATATTTTGGGTCTAATTTAATCTGGATTTAACTTAACTAAACAAATAATTTTTCAGCAAAAAAGTCAATCTAAAGAGGAAACTTTGTCTAAATCTTCTTCAAAATCAATATTTTCAGTAAGGACATCCTTATGGTATTTTCTATGAACATCTCTAAGCTGCTTATTTGTGACGTGCGTATAAATCTGAGTAGTCGAAACATTGGAGTGTCCTAGAAGCTCCTGAACTTCACGAAGATCGGCACCTTCAGACAAAAGGCCCGTGGCATAAGTGTGTCTTAAAGTATGTGGAGTAGCATCAACAGATATCCCGGCTCTTTTTACATATTTTTTAATAAGTCTTTGAACACTTCTCGGACTAATTCTTAAAGACTCACCATCAAAATCATTTTCCTGCATCTTCTTTCCCGAATATCTTATAAATAAAGGCACAAAGGGATCCGCTCTGGCGGACAAATATCTTTTTAACCACTTAATAGCTTCCGGAGAAAGATAGACTGTACGAGCTTTTCTTCCTTTACCGACGACAGTAAACTCACCCGTATCTAGATTTATTTCATCTCGATTTAACGCAACAAGCTCGGATACCCGCAAACCCGTGCTATAAAGCGTTTCAATAATAGCTTTATCTCTAATACCGGACTTTTTATCCAAATTTTGAACTTCAAATAATTTTTTTATTTGTTGCGCGTTCAAAACCTTCGGAACGCGATCTTCAGATTTTCCTAAAATAACTTTCTCCGGGGGAAGTATTTCGATACCTTTCTCAACAACCAAATACTTCAAAAAAGCTCTTAAAGCCACAAGAAATGTTTTTTGCGTTGATCGTTTGAATTCCAAATTAGACTTGGAACTTATTCTTCTATTCAAGTTTATCCGATATTCCCTAACAACGTCATCATTTATGTCTCCGATAGTAAAAGTGTCTTTTTTCAGGAAATTCTTAGACCACTGGCCAAAATCTGTCAGGTAAAAATGGTACATTTTGATAGTATTTTGGGAGAGATTTTTCTCAATTTCGCAGAATTCCAAATAATCTAAAACAACATCATCAAAATTAGAAGATAAATTTACTTTAGACATATATTAAGATTATACGACATAAAAAAAATGTAAATAGATGGAGTCTGGCATTTTTTCCAATCTTTCGGTTTTTGTCTCTTCAAATCCCTAATTCAAATAAGATTTAAAGATTAAAACACACATTTTACATTGAGAAAGATTTCTAAACGACTTCAAATATGGATTTGTTTTTAAAATGTCTTAAAATCGATTCTAGAGCGTCTATTTTACTTTTTGTTGTCATAAAAACAAAAAACAGCATCGTATTTATACGCAAATGACATAAAAAAGAAAAAAGAGACGGGTAGTGTACGGACAAGATACAGAAGGTTAGGGAATATATACCGCAATAGGCGGTAAATAAAAAATAAAGAAAAAGAGAGAAAAAAATCGGAGAATAAATATGAAAATACATTAATTAATTCTTATTAAATTAAAATGAAATTAAAATGAAAGTTATTTTTTATAATTATTATTCGAAATTAGAGAGACTGCCTGATGAACGAGAAGTAGTTTTAGGCTACAGAGGCAACGTCGTATAATGTATGTTTAACGACATTATGATAGGGATTACGTTATCAACAAAACAAAAAGGGAAAAACAGATCATAAGAGGTTCTAAAGGAGAAGCGGGATATTAACGCACGTTAATTAATTAATTTATATTAGACAAAAATAAACTTTAATTAAATTAATTTCTTCATTTAAAATTCGCAAATATCTTTAGTCTTTATTTTTT
>DAOSPG010000012.1:12135-15365 GCA_035374605.1 bacterium | reverse complement strand
AAAATTACACTGCTAATATTTTAATTATGAAACTACAAAATAAAACTGCCATAGTAACAGGTGCATCCAACGGTATAGGATTAGCCATAGCAAAAACTTTCCTTGAGGAAGGTGCAACTGTAGTGTTTTCCGATATTGACGAGGAATCAGGAAAACAAATAGTATCTCAATTAGGAGAAAAAGCCTCGTTTTTCAAATGTAACGTAGCCAATGCAGATGAAGTGTATAAATTAGTTGAAAACACGGTTTCCAAATACGGAAAATTGGACATAATGGTTAATAATGCCGGAATAGCGGGTTCAGGAGGCACTTTGGATTGTACAATAGATGGTTGGAAAAAAGTTATAGATATAAACCTTTCAGGTGTTTTCTACGGAATAAGTGCAGCCGCCAAAGCAATGAAGGCCACTAATACCGCAGGGTCCATAATTAACATGTCATCAATTTTGGGATTAGTGGGTATGCCCGGAACAATTGCGTACAGCGCCGCTAAAGGCGGAGTATCAAATCTTACAAGGGCATCGGCTCAAGATTTAGCTCCGTTGAAAATAAGAGTAAATGCTATAGCCCCCGGCTTTATAGAAACTAACATGACAAAAGGTGGTTTGGCCGAAGAAAATTTTAATAAGATGGTCATATCTAACACACCTTTAGGTCATGTAGGGAACACAAACGATATTGCACAAGCCGCCTTATATCTAGCCTCGGATGACTCAAGATATGTTACCGGAATAGTTCTTCCTGTGGACGGTGGTTGGACCTGCAGATAAATAACACTTTTTAACCAAGCATCAAAAGATCGGGTCTAAAAAGAATTAGTATCCCTATTATAGCTAGAATTATCCCACCTACTAATCTTGTGTATTTTACGTATTTTGTTGTTATCCCTGTCATTTGAAGAGTTATCATTGCAACAAAAAATACAAACAAGTCATCCAGCATAAAAAATATAATGTAGAGAAGAATATACAAATAATATTTTATTCCCTCCATGTTATTTAGTGATAAAACCTGAGTGTATATGACGGGAAGACCTGCAGAGCAAACAAGTTCAACTAAATTTACAACAAAAGCTAAACAAATAATACCAATCAAAGACAACAAGAACGATTTGTTTGAAATTATGTTTCCAATTTTTTTAAACACTTTTTCTTTTTTTTCACTGTTTGAAACATCACATCCCGATGAATCCTCGCTAAAAAACTTTTTCACGCTGCTATAAGCACCAACAAGCGCAATAATAGCAATTAGAACTCTTACCCACGTAATAAACCCTACAAATTTAAAAAAATTTAACCATGCGACCATAAAAAGAAAATAAACAAACGAAGAAGAAACAATGAAGGCAATCCCTAAAATCCACATTTTCTTTCTATCCTTCATTCCTATCAGCAAACTTATTAAAAAAAGTAAAACCCACATAGCGCAGGGATTAAACCCATCCAAAAATCCCAGCACTATAGTTAAAGCCGGTAAAGATAACGATTCCATATTTAGATTTCCGATTTTCGGAAGAATAATTTTAGAGTTTTCCTCGGAGGGTTCGCATGTTTCCTGTTCAGAAATATTTTCAGTAGAATCAGAATCACCGGGAGTTATTTTAATTAGAGCATCGTCATCGGAGTCTTCTGTCTCCACAGGTATTTCTTCCTCAGGTTTTTCTATCGGATTTACAATCTCCGTATCAGCGCCAGAATTTTCGTCCGCAAAAACATCAAAACAACCATTTCTTCTACTCTCCTCAATTAATCTTTTAATTTCTTTACCCGTGGTTTCTTCATTTATAAATCCTATAAGATATTTGTCTCCTACAATCAAAAGGGGCACACGATCGGTTTTAATGCTTAACTTTTCTGTTGCTTCTATATACTTAGATCTCCCCTCTACATCTTTGAAAACCTCAAACTCATGCAAAACAATATCAGGATCTTCTTTCATTAATTCTGCAAGAAAATTTTTTTCTTTAGTACAGTGAGGGCATCCTTCTCCCCAGAAAAGATATAAATTTACTTTCTCAGCCGCCATGGATTTGGGAATGGAAAATAAACTTATAATTCCAAATAACATCAACCCTAAAACAATTTTAATTTTTCCTTTTTTCATTATTTTCAACATCTAAGTTTTATTTATTAATATTTTCCTTTATTAAATTGACAATCTTATCCTTACCCACTTCCCCGGTCAACCTAAAAAGTTCCTTTTCTCCTTTATCAAGAAACACAAAAACCGGAAGTTTGTGAGTTATGAGATACTTTTTTACCATATCCTTATCTTTATCAAAGTCGTAATACTCTGTTTTTAGTTCCGGAAATTCTTTCTCAATTTCAGCCCATCTTGGTCTCATAACCAAGCATCCGGGACACCAAACTGCACCAAATTTTAGTACTTTCATTGTTATTAACACCTCCTTAAAATAAAGTATTAAATATTATAATAACTAAAACTACTTTTTGATAGTTAATTTATAAAAAATAGAAGGACCGAAATTTATAAAAGCTCCTATTTCCTGCATCAAATTTTCCTTAAAAAGAAGTATTTTTATGGGAAAAATCTTTTTAAAAAATGGGTGCCTAAAATTAGAAACGGAAAGCTTCTTTTCTACTTTATATCCTAGTTTATCAAAAATATCTTCAACGTACTTTGGGTGATAATTTAAGAAAGTAACACTTTTTGTTGCTACACTAACGGGCTTCTTATCAAAAAATTTAAAATTACCCTTAAAAAAATTTTTCACAACTGATTTAAAATGAATTTTATTAGCTATTTCTAAAATAAAAATCCCATCTTCGTTTAATATTTCTTTAATTTGTTTCAAAACCTCTTCCAAATTATCCAAATGGTGAGACACACGAATCATTATCACACAGTCATACTTTTCATTAAAAATTCCTGATATATGATTTATATCTCCCTCGATTATTTTTAAATTTACTCCAATTTCGCTACCTCTTTTTTTAGCCAATTCCAAAAGTTTTGAAGAATAATCAAAAACTGTAATATCCCCGTATTTTTCTTTTAAAATCGGTAGAAATCTGCCAAAACCTCCTCCCACATCTACAACCCTTTTATCTTCAGAAAAACTCTTAGGGAGAAGCTTTTTTAAAGCCATAAATTCAGAGTCGTTTTCATATTCTCTACCCTCCCAATATTTAAGGTAATCGTAGGTCTCATCGTTATAGTCAGCAATAGCCATACTCTTATCGTACATTAATTCCATTAAAAATAAAACC
>DAOSPG010000012.1:0-12035 GCA_035374605.1 bacterium | reverse complement strand
ATTATCTCTGTTCTTTTGGTCTAGCAATAGAAACAACAATTTTTCTACCATCTATTTCTTTCTCATTCATTTCAGAAATTGCTTTCTTAGCTCCACTATCGTCTTCTAATTCCACAAAACCGAATCCTTTGCTCCTTCCGCTCATCCTATCAAATATAATAGAAGCAGATAAAACATTTCCATAAGAGGAAAACAACTCCCTTAAACTGTCATCATTGACGCTGTAAGGAAGATTACCTACGTATAATTTTGTCAAACTAATACACCACCTTCCACGAAAAAAAATACATATTTATTTTTTAGTCTCTCTGGAAATGGGAAATGCTTTAAGTTTCTTTACCGCAAGATTTCTAACATTCAAAAGAGAACAATTGGATTATATCAGTTAGTTTGATAAAATCTATAGTCTGCTGGAAATTAACAATCGAATTGTTATTTTTACTCTGTATCAACAACATCATTTTCTCCCACTAAATTAAGATTATATTGCCCGAATAACTCATTAAAACTAATGTTTTTGTAGATCCAATATGAGCAAAGTGCGAAGATTACAAGAAAAAAGGTCAAACCAATCCAAGAAGAAAATATTTTTTTCATAGCTTAATTATCTATTTATTTTTGGAGATTTTCAAATTAATAAACGGGTGCTTTTATTTTTGTTTACTACTTAAACTTTCTCTTTTATTCTGGTAGCTTTTCTTCCTACTCTATCTCTTAGATAATAAAGTTTTGCTCTTCTCACTTTCCCTTTTTTCATAATTCTTATGCTTTCTATATTTGGCGAATGAAAAGGAAATATTCTTTCCACTCCTACTCCGTCTGCTCCTATTTTTCTAACAGTGAAAGTTTTGGAAACTCCTGATCCTTTTATAGCAATAACAATACCCTGATAAGGTTGGGTTCTTATTTTCTCTCCTTCAATTATTTTATAATTTACTTTTATTGTATCCCCAACTCTAAACTCAGGTAGAGATTTTTTAGAGATGTCAGAATCAATAACATTTTCCGGCTTTTTTTCTTCTTTATTTTCTTCTTCTTGAGACATAGACTTAAAGAGAGTACCAAATTCAGTAAACTATTTCAATTATTTTTTTCCGACTTTAACTTCAGCTTGTTTTTTTACTTCAACCAACAAGCCGTTTTTATCTGCTTTAACCAAGACTTTATCCCCCTTTTCAATATCTTGTCTTATTATTTTTTCAGCAAGGACATCCTCAAGTTCCTGTTGTATCAATCTTCTTAAAGGTCTTGCTCCGTACTCCTCGTTATATCCTTTTTCTGCCAAGTACGATATGGCCGAGGAATCAAGTTCTAAATCTATTCCTTGTTCAGAAATAAGTTTCTTAGTTTTTTCAACTAATCTTCTAGTAATTTCTTTTATATCCTCAGGGGTTAAATTACTAAATATTATAATCTCATCAATTCTATTAAGAAATTCCGGTCTGAAAGAGTCTTTCAAAACCTCCATAATTCTTAAATGCGTATCCTTTTCAGCATCTTTTTTCTCTTTTTCATTTTTTCTAGGTTCTTTTTCAAAACCGATCTCCTGTCTCCTTAAAATATCGGATCCAACATTAGAAGTCATTATCAATATAGTATTCTTGAAATCAACAGTCCTCCCTTTACTGTCAGTAAGTCTTCCATCTTCAATTATTTGCAAAAGAGCATTGAATGTATCAGGATGAGCTTTTTCTACTTCATCTAAAAGAATAACTGAAAAGGGCTTTCTTCTTACAATATCAGTTAGTTGTCCCCCTTGGTCGTAACCTATATATCCCGGAGGAGCTCCTATCAACTTACTCACCGAGTGTTTTTCCATATATTCGCTCATATCCAATCTAACCATCATATCTTCATCTCCGTACAAAGCCTCTGCCAAAGCCTTGGCTAATTCAGTTTTTCCAACTCCGGTTGGCCCTAAAAATAGAAATGCCCCAATAGGTCTTTTAGGATCCTTTAAACCTGCCCTTGCCCTTCTTATAGCATTACACAACGCTGAAACAGCTTTTTTTTGGCCTACAATTCTTTTACTAATAGTTTTTTCAAGATTAAGAAGCCTTTCTCTTTCCTCAACATTCAAGTTTTCCAAGGGAATGCCTGTAGCTTTAGAGATAACCTTATAAACATCTTCCGCTTTTACTTCCGGAGTTTCCTCCAGCTTTGTTTTTGTCCAAATTTCTAAAAGTTCTGCTTTTACTTTTTCTAATCCCTCTACTTTTGAGGTTAATTTAGCTTTTTCCTCAGAAGAAATATCTCTTTTCTTTAGTTTTTTATTAATTTCTTCAATTTCGCTTTCAAGAGTTTTTAGGTTCTCCGGTTCTTTAACCTGCGATAATCTTACTGAAGCACAAGCTTCGTCTATAAGATCTATTGCTTTGTCGGGTAGAAATCTATCACTAACGTATCTATCACTCATCTTTACAGCCGCCTGAATAGCTTCGTCAGATATTTTTACATGATGATGTTTTTCGTATCTTTCTCTTAAACCTTCTAAAATTTTAACTGTTTCTTCAGTAGTGGGTTCGTTAACTATAATAGGCTGAAATCTTCTTTCTAAGGCCGCATCTTTCTCAATATATCTTCTATAATCATCTATAGTTGTAGCACCAACCATTTGTAGCTCTCCTCGAGCGAGTGCAGGTTTCAAAATGTTGGCCGCATCCATAGACCCTTCTGCACTTCCTGCTCCTACAACAGTATGAAGTTCATCAACAAACAATATTATTGAACCGGAAGCATTTATTACTTCCTGAATAATATCCTTAAGTCTCTCCTCAAACATCCCTCTATGCGATGTTCCCGCAACAATGGAAGCCATATCAAGCATAAAAACTCTTTTTCCGCGTAATGGCTCCGGCACCAAACCTTCAACTATCTTTTGAGCCAAACCCTCAACTATCGCAGTTTTACCTACACCCGGATCTCCTATTAACACAGGATTATTCTTTGTTCTACGCGATAAAATATGAATGACTCTATCAATCTCTTCTTTTCTTCCTATCACAGGGTCAAGTTTTCCTTCTCTAGCCATTTGAGTTAAATCGCGCCCAAATTTCTCTAATTTTGAAGCGGTTTCAATAGTTTCTCTCATTACCTCTTCATAACAGACCTCACACAAGGCCATATAAACCTGTTTACCGTCAATTATTCTTGTTATTGGTATTTTAGCAGGCCTCTGCCCGCATCTATGACATAAAACCATGTTTCAAATATTAGCACTCATAACAATTGAGTGCAAGAACTAATTTTACAAAAACATAAAAAGACTTTAAACTTCAAAAATTTAGTGCTCCCAAACATCTCCGATGAAAGGTTTGGATTCTACAGGCACTTTTTTAATGAACAATCTGCCCGCTCTTTGTAGTTCTTCCGATTGTATTTTTGCCCATTCCTCCGCTTGATCCTCACGAACTTCACAAACAACCTCGTCGTGAACAGTTAGGATAATCGATGCGTCAAAGTTTTTCTCTTTTATTTTCTCGGAAAGGAAAACTAACGCATATTTTATGGCATCGGCGTTGGTACCTTGAATAGGATGATTTTTTGCCTGTCTTTCAATCTCGCCTATCTTTTTAGAATACTCAGGATCGGTTTTATCGGGTTTAACATACCATCTTTTTCTTCCCGCAGGAGTTGTGCTCCATCCTCTTTTAACAGCTTCCTTTGCTACTCTATCAAGATAATCTCTCACCCCGGGATATGATTTAAAGTACTTTTCTAAATACTCTTTGCCTTTTTCGGGAGAAATTCCTAGCTGTCGGGCCAAACTTATAGGTCCTCTTCCGTACATTAAACCGAAGTTTATCGATTTAGCAGCGAATCTTTCCTTAGGATATTTCTCTGCAAAATCATCAGTAAATTCCAAACCAAACATTAAAGCGGCAGTATGAGAGTGTACATCTATTCCTTTTTGGAAGGCACTTATGAGACCGGGGTCACCTGAAAGTTCAGCCATTATTCTCATTTCAAAAGTGGAATAATCCGTAGTTACAAGTTTATATCCAGGCTCGGGGTTGAAACAGGATCTAAAAGGTGCTACTTCCGATTGTTTAGGAATTTGCTGAAAATTTGGATTATTACAAGAAAATCTTCCCGTTGCCGCCCCTAGTTGATTAAACTCCGGATGAATCCTATTAGTTTTTTTGTTTATTTTAGAGAGGAGATTTTCTCCAAAAGCTGAGAATAATTTTTCATAAACTCTGTATTCTCTCAGTAATTTAACTACAGAATTATCGCATGATTCAAGAACTCTATCGCTTGTAGAAGGGAGATTTAAATTCATTTTATTATTAAAAAGATCCATTAGCTGAACCTGACTGTTTATATTTATTGAGTCCCCAATATTGCCAAAAAGATCAATTGTATTAGATTTAAAGAAAGGTCGTATTTCCTGTTGAAATTTTTTGGCGAATTCGTCTCTCCTAATGGAGAGGTCGTTAATTATCTGTTTCCATTTTTTCACATTAATATAAACACCTTTCAACTCCATATCTCCGACTACCCTTGTAGTAGCAAACTCAAGCTTAGCTATATCTACCAAACCTTCTTTATCCAATTTTTTTAATTGTTCCTTAAAAATCGGAAAAAGTATTAGAGTATCAACGGCGCTGTAACGAAGCTGGGATTCATTAAGACGTGTAGAAGCGGTCATATGCTCAAAAGACTCTCTAACAGATTTCTTCAACTCTATACCAGCATATTTTAAAGCCAAATCTTTCAAACTATAAAAACTTCTGCCCACACCGGCGTTAAGTATAGCTTCGGTAAGCATGGTGTCATAAATATTAGATATTGATATTCCTAAACATTGTTTTATGTGTTTATAATCAAACTTTCCGTTATGCAATATTTTTATTATTTTATTATTTTCCAAAAATTCTTTAAATCTAGGAATTTCCCTAAGATTCAACTGACGTGCATCAAAAATATAAGATTTTTCCGACGTTCCAATTTGAACCGTTAAAAGAGTGCTGTCATACGGGTCTAAAGAAGTTCCTTCAACATCAAGACCTATAACTTTTTCTTTTTCAAGATCATCCAGAGCTTTGTTCGCCTGATCTTGATTTATTATATGAAAAAAAACCGGATTTTCGGGATCAAATTTTAACTCCATATTAAAACAATGATAGCAGTTTAAATTCAAAAAATTACAAACGGAAATTAGTGTATTAGCTTTTTTCTCTTATACTCTCCTTAATTAAGGGAATAGTAATTGATGGATCTACTTTCCTACCCAGACTTTTTACAACCTGTCCAAAAATAAATTGCAAAGAATTCTCTTTACCCTTTTTATAATCCTCAACTGCTTTTGGATTATCTGCAACTACTTTTTCAATTAAATCTCTCAAATAATTTTCGTCCATAACAGTATTATTCTCACTGATAAAATTTTTAAACTCTTTTTCACTCATATTACGGGTTTCTTTCCTGTTTATTAGAGCTGAAGCAACTTTTTGAGGATCAAATCCGGATTTCGCAAGTTCTTCAAACTTCTTTACTACATTTAAGTCAACAGTATCAACCAATGTAACAGCGTCCGAAACTTTAATTTTATATTCTTCAACTAATCTTTTTTTGATTTGATGCGGAAGCTCCGGTATAGATTTTTTTAAATCTGAGATATATTTATCACTAAAAACCATAGGAGGAATATCAGGCTCCGGAAAATACCTGTAATCTTTTGCGTCTTCCTTAGTCCTTTGAGGTACGGTTTTTCCGGTATTTTCGTTAAAACCACGATTCTCCTGTATAGGAATTTCTCCTTTTTCAAAAATATCCAACTGCCTGTCAATCTCCGCTAAAACAGCTTTTTCCATAAATTTAAAAGAATTTATATTTTTAACTTCTACTTTATAATTAAACAACTCTCCCCTCTTCTCCATCTCTAAAGTCCTTAAGGAAATATTTGCTTCCAGTCTCATTTGCCCTTTTTCCATATCTACATCACCAATATCCAAAAATCTAACTATTTGTTGAACTTTTTTACAAAAATCCACTGCTTCCTTAACATCAGAGAAAATAGGCTTCGTTACAATTTCAACAAGAGGCACTCCTGATTTGTTAAAATCAAGCAACGTTCTATCTTTTTCATGAAAAGATTTGGCTACATCTTCTTCCAGATGAATTCTCTCTATTTCAGCTACATGTCCGGAATTAAGCTCAATTGAACCTTCCCGGCATAAAGGACTTTTATATTGAGATATTTGGTAACCTTTTGGAAGGTCGGGATAAAAATAGTGCTTTCGATCAAATTTAGAGTTTTGATTTAGTGTGCATCCAAGGGCTAATCCCAAAATCTGAGTTTTTTTAACAGCATCTTTGTTGGGAACCGGGAGAGCTCCGGGCAATCCGAGACATACGGGACAAGTAATAGAATTGGGCTCTTTTTCCCAAATATCAGCACTGCATTGACAAAACATCTTTTTTTCTGTCCTGAGATGTAAGTGAATTTCAAGACCTAAAACCAATCTATAATTTTCTCTGGTTACTTTTTCCATTATGTTGTCCTTATAAATTTATCCCTAAGGATTGTAAACCTTTTTTTAAACTTTCTACGGATTGTATAACTACAAAATAAGGAGGTTCGTATCCGGATTCATGAACAAGACTGTTTCTTACCTTATGAGCTTCCCATATTTCGTTATAAACATCATAACTAAACATATTTTGAGCATTTTTAAGTCTCTCTCCCATTGAATTACCATCAACAATATCCTTTAGGGCATTATCCAAACTTCTATCAGCTATAATCAAGGCTTGTTTTAACTGGGAAGGACTTTTTTGATTCAAAAGCATTTCTACATTCCTCCAATCATCAACTATCTTATTCCTAGTATTAGCGGCTATTACCTTATGTTTTAAGGTTTTTTTAAATAAAAAATCAAAAATCATAGATCAGGTTTGAATGAATGAAAATCAGTCTCTCTTTGAAATAAATTCGCAACATTTAATATACGTTTTTCGTCATTAAATCTACCTATGAACTGGACTCCTACAGGTAAATTGTTTGAAAATCCGCAAGGAATTGAAATTCCGGGCAAACCCGCTACAGCGCTCGGTTCAGCCAAAAGATCCATCAACTCCCCGAACATTGAAGATTTTTTACTTTCACCTATTTTCGGAGCAACACAAGGCATTGACGGAGCAATAAGAACGTCAACATTCCTAAAAACTTTTTCAAAGTCCTCTTTTATCAAAGTTCTTACTTTTTGAGCCTTTGAATAATAGGCGTCGTAATATCCCGCACTTAAAGTGTAAGTACCGAGCATGATTCTTTTTTTTGCTTCAAAACCAAAATAGGTTCTATCATTGCCATACCTTATGCCGTCAAATCTGGCTAAATTAGATGAAACTTCCGATCTTTGGAGAATGGTATAAACAGCTATGGAATATTTAGGATCCAAAAGATCCACATCTACAATATTGGCTCCAAATTCTCTTAATTTTTCAATAACATCTTCAATTCTATTCCTCACATCCGTTTCCAAATTAATATTAAAATAAGATGAAGGTTTTCCAATTTTCACACCCTTTAAGTCAAAGTGTTCTTCGGGCATAAAATCAAAATTAATTTCCGGGTTAGAAGTAGCGTCTTTAGGATCTTTTCCGGCTATTATATTTAAGATGTAAGCAGAATCTTCCACATTTTTCGTTATTGGGCCTGGACAATCGGTTGAAGATGCCATTGCAATAACACCATACCTACTAACTCTTCCGTAAGAAGGTTTTAAGCCCGTAACACCGCACCAAGAAGCCGGACCTCTAATACTGCCTCCTGTTTCACTGCCAATTGAAAAAATACACATGTTTGAAGCCACAGCGGCAGCAGAACCACCGGAAGATCCTCCGGGTACTCTGCTTAAATCCCAAGGATTTTTAGTAGTGAAAAAATCGGAATTTTCAGTAGAAGAACCATGCGCAAAAGCATCCATATTGGTTTTTCCCAAGAGTACGGCTCCTGCTTTTTCAAGTTTTAACGTAACAGTAGATTCATAAGGAGGAATATAATCTTTCAGGACATTTGAAGCGGCCGTAGTTTTTATCCCTTTTGTAGAAAAATTATCCTTACAAACATAAGGAATTCCTAAAAGAGGCTTGGATTCAAAAATTACCGCCCCATGTTTTTTTATCTCTTCATCAGCCTGAATAGCTTTCTCCAGTGCAATTTCCTCAGTAATAGTTATTAAAGATTTAATTTTTTTATCATGTTTTTTTATTTGATCCAAACATGATTTGACTATTTCAACAGAGGAGATTTCGCCTATTTTCAATTTCTCTACAGCTTCTAAAATTGTAAGTTCGTTTAATTTTTTCATCTCTTAAATACCGCCTTAGTAGAAAATAGACCATTAATTTTTTTATGCGCATTAAACAAAGCTTCCTCTTTTGATAAAGAATCACTCCCACCATCACTCTGGAAAACATTAGTTAAACCGGTTATTTGAAAGGTTTCTTCAACTCCGGAGGTATCAAGCTCATTCAAAACTTTTACATAATCCAAAGTTTCGCTTAAAGCTTCAGAAAGATCTTCCAACTCTCCGGAAACCTCCAATTCTGCAAGGATACTAAGTTTTTTAATTTCTTCTTTAGAAATAGTTTTTCCTGACATAGAAGTTACATAGATTCTAATCTTCTTATACGCTCCTCTACAGGTGGATGGGTATCAAAAAAACTTGATAATTTATTTTTCTTTTTTCCTCTTACCGGATCGGAAATATAAAGATGGGCAGTGGCACTATTAGCTGTTTCTAAGACCTCGGTATCCTGAGATATTTTTCTTAAAGCGTCAGCTAAACCTTTAGGATATCTAGTAATCAGAGCGGCAGTAGAATCAGCCAAGTATTCCCTTTTTCTACTTATAGCAAGTTTAATTAGGGTAGCTATTAAAGGACTTAGTAAAATTAGAATAACTCCCACTAAAAGAACGATAACACTTACATAACTATCATCATCTCTTCTTCTCCCTCTAAAGAAAAAGCCTCTTGTAAACCAATCCGCTAAAAGAGAAATCCCCCCAACTAAAATGCTTACAATAGACATTAATCTAATATCATAATTTCCAATATGAGACATCTCGTGAGCTATAACTCCTTCCAATTCCCGCTTTTCCAATCTTTGAATTATTCCCGTGGTAAAACAAATTACAGAATGCTGAGGATCTCTTCCTGTGGCAAATGCATTCATTGAAGAGTCGTTTATCACATAAATTTTGGGTTTTGGAATCCCTGAAGCTATTGACATATTTTCAACTAATTTGTGAACTTCGGGAGCATCCTCATATTTAAGCTCTTTTGCCCCCGATACCGCTAAAATAACTTTATCGGAATTAAAATATGAAAAAAGACCCGATAAACCGGAAAAAATAAATGCTAAACCAAGTAAAGATGCTCCTCCGTATTCGGTAAAGTATTCACCAATAAACCAACATATAGCAAATATTATTGCGGTAAAAAGTGTAAAGACAACCACAGTGTCTCTTTTATTTGAGCTTATATTCTGATATACATTAGGCATATTTCACCCGTAAAATTGCTAAAAATTAAAACTCTACTTTCACATTTTCTTTATCAGTCTCTTCTACTTCAAAAAACTCCTCAGGTTCAAACTTGAAGATGTTAGCAATTAAATTGTTCGGAAACACAGCAATCTTTTCGTTATATTGTCTGACAACATTATTGTAAAACTGTCTGGAATAAGCAACCTTATCTTCTGTATCTGTCAATTCATTCTGAAGAGATCCGAAACTTGCCTGGGCTTTAAGCTCTGGATACGCCTCTGCCACAGCAAATAGATCTTTTAGGGCACTGCCAAGCTTTTGATCAGCTTCTCCTGCTTCCCTAGGATTGGAAGCTGACATTAGAGCAGTTCTAGCTTGAGTAACCTTTTCGAAGACTTCTTTTTCATGAGAAGCATACCCCTTGACAGTCTCAACTAAATTTGGGATTAAATCCGCTCTTCTTTTAAGCTGAACATCTATTTGACTCCAAGCCTCTTTTATTTTTACTTTCAAACTAACCAAAGAGTTGTAAACGGAAATCACAAATAACGCTATTAAAACAAAAATTCCTAAAACAAAATACAGCACCAAAATCACCTCCTTTTAGAATTACACACTACATTTTACTACACTAACCGCAGTTTTTTAATAAATTTGTCGTAAGCTAAAGTATTGATAACATTATCTTTTTGAACCCACCCTCTTCTTGCATTATCTACACCATATCTCATAAAACTAAATTCTCTTGTTGAGTGAGCATCGGAATCTATAATCAAATCTACACCCCATTCCATAGCCGATTTAGCCAAATCGTCAGGTAAATCCAATCTTTGTGGCTGAGCATTTATTTCCAAAATTACTCCATTATCTCTGGCGGCTGAAAATATTTTTCTCCAGTCCGGGTCAGCAGGATCTCTTTCATTTAAAAGTCTTCCTGATGGGTGAGATATGACTCTAACATATGGATTTTCAATTGCTGATATCAACCTTTTTGTAACAGTTTCTTTATCCTGTCCGAATGCCGTGTGAATACCTGCAATTACAAAATCCAAATCTTTTAAAATATCGTCCGGGAGACCGAGTGAATTATCCACCAATATATTTACCTCGTACCCAAATAAAACCTTTATATCCGTTTGGGAAGAATTTATATCATTAATTTTTTTCCTCGTATCACTAACAATTTTCAAAACCGTTCCCAAACCCCTACTTTGAATGCTGGGAGCATGGTCCGCAACTCCAATATACTGATACCCAAGTTTTTTGGCCTCCTCTATCATTTCTTCTAATGTATTAACTCCGTCTGAAGCAATAGTATGAAAATGAATATCTCCTTTTATATCTTCTAATTTTATTAAGTCCGGAAGTTTTCCTTCTTTAGCGGCTTCTATTTCAAAATCTCCATTACGAATCTCAGGAGGTATATATGAAAGACCTAATTCGTTATAAAAACTTTTTTCATCTGAAAACTCTCTTAATTTTCCATCTTTTTTTATCCCATATTCAGAAAGAGACATTCCCATAGAAAGAGCATAATTTCTCAAAAGTATGTTGTGCTGTTTTGAACCGGTAAAATATTGCAACATCGACCCATAAGCTTGGGGAGTGCTCACTCTTAAATCAACTTGAATTTCATTGCTAAGAACTACACTGGCTTTTTTATCCCCAACCACCAAAACTTCTTTTATCTCAGGAAATTTTAAAAAATAATCTAAAACCTCTGATGGTTTATTTGTAGATACAGGTATGTCCAAATCCCCGATAGTAGCATTTTTCCTTCTAAAAGAACCACAAACCTCAATATCTATCACAGCGTCACACCCTTTCATAAAATTCATTATCCGTTCAACAATTTCTTCGGCTTGGGGAAGCAAAAACCTCACCTTTTTATTTTTTGTCATTTTTTGTTCTTCGATGGCTTCCAATATAGATTTCTCTATTTTTTCTCCAAATCCCTCCAAATTACGGATTTTTTTCTGCTCAGCGGCTTCTTTTAATTTTTCCAAAGCATTTTCCCGATCCAAAAGTTTAAAAGCCATAGAAAGCTTATAAGCACGCTTTGCTCCAATCCCTCTAAGACCGATTAATGAAAACATTCCTTCCGGAAGACCTTTTTTTATTTCTTCAAATTCCGCAACTTTTCCTTCCAAAAAGAATTCGTTTAAATGTTCTTCTATTCCCGGTCCTATCCCGGGAATTTCTCCCAATCTTTTATTTTCCCAGAGATCTTGAATAGATACAGTTAAGTTTTCCAGTATAGAGATAGCATTTTGATAAGCTCTAATTCTAAAATTATTATAATTTTTGACTTCCATCGCAGCTAAAATCTCTTTTAACATGTCAATAACTTCTCTATTGGAGACTCTTCTAGATATCATAGATTTATTTTATCATCTTTAATCTCTAAATCCTTGCTGTTATTGATTATTTTTTATTTTGTTGTTAACATAAACATTATCGCGGGGTCGTAGCTCAGCCCGGTTAGAGCGCTGCACTGTCACTGCAGAGGTCGCGGGTTCGAGTCCCGTCGACCCCGCCA
>DAOSPG010000011.1:7666-15562 GCA_035374605.1 bacterium | reverse complement strand
TTGTTATTCTTTCCGGAGCCAAAATATGCTTCTCCCAACGCTCCTAATGCCGCATCGTTTTCTACTATTATTCTTGCATCCCTTGCTTTTTCCGGCAAAAATGAAGAAAAATCCATTCCTTCTATTTGTGGGTAATTAGCGCTTTTTTCAATTTTATTTTTTACTTTACTTGATATACCGGGAAAACCAAAAGCCACAGCATCGATTTTATCTAAGTTTGATACTGAAATTACTGCTTCAGACATATTTTTCTTTTGAGTGTTGATATTATTGTCAGTAGGAAACTTGACGATTTTAAAAATATTCTTCAAATCAAGAGTTGATGCTATTCTTGTTGTCGATCTTCCTAAATCAATTGAGATATACATTAGTGATTAAATGTTAGCAAATAAATTGGAAATAAGGAACGGGCTCAGCCCGAAACCATGATACAATTACTTTCATGAAAAACATAATAGTAACAGGAGGCGCAGGTTTTTTAGGCAGCCATCTTTGCGAATTCTTGATAGAAAAAGGAGAAAAAGTTATTTGTATAGATAATTTATTTACGGGAAACATAAAAAATCTTGGAAAAATAATTGACCATCCGAACTTTCAATTTATAGAACACGACATAATTGAACCGATATTTTTTGATGATTTAAAAATAGACCAAATATACAATTTAGCTTGTCCCGCTTCACCAATACAATATCAAATAAATCCTATAAGAACGGCAAAAGCTAACACAATAGGGGTTATAAATGTTCTTGGAATAGCAAAAAAGCATAAGGCCAGAATACTTCAGGCATCAACTTCGGAAATTTATGGGGATCCGCTGGAACATCCGCAAAAAGAATCATATCGGGGAAATGTAAACACAATAGGAGAAAGAGCCTGCTACGACGAGGGAAAAAGAATATCGGAAACTTTGTTTTTTGATTACCACCGGGAACATGGGGTAGACATAAGAGTTGCAAGAATTTTTAACACTTACGGACCAAGAATGTATGAAAATGATGGAAGAGTAGTTTCAAACTTTATTGTTCAAGCTTTAAAAAACAATCCTATAACGGTATATGGTACCGGGGAACAGACAAGGTCGTTTTGCTATGTTGATGACCTGATTCAAGGTCTTTTTAAACTCATGAACGTAGAAAATTTTACGGGACCTGTGAACCTCGGAAATCCCAAAGAATTCACAATATTAGAACTGGCAAAAATGGTAATAGAAAAGACTAACTCTAAATCCCAGGTAATATTCAAAAAACTTCCTCAAGATGATCCAAAAAAACGAAGACCCGATATATCTTTAGCCAAGGAAGTTTTGGGATGGGAACCAAAAATTGAGCTTGATGAGGGTCTGGAAAAAACTATAAAATACTTTTCTAAAATATTGAATATTTAATAACGCAGTAGAAAATAAATATTTAATTCTTTAAAACAGCTCTCATAGTAAATGTGGAAATTTTGGCAAAGCAGCAAGGTTTCTTTTAGAAGTAGTAAAATAACACTATGAAAACAAAGACAATTTTAATATTAACACTTGTTCCTTTAGCGATAATCATTTTACTTTTAACTGCAAACGATAAAAATCTTATATCGGAAAATCCTTATGAAAAAGAAAATGAAGAAATAATAAAAGTAACAGACAAACAAAACGTAACACCTCCTAAAATCAAATTAGATATTACCAAGCAGTATAAAGTAATTTTAAAAACTACCGAAGGAAATATAACTATAAAAGTAAATCCCTTAGATGCGCCAATGGCTTCAACTAATTTTGTATATCTTTCAAAAATTGATTTTTATAATGACACAATCTTTCATCGTGTAATAAAAGATTTTATGATTCAAGGAGGAGACCCTTTGGGAGATGGCTCGGGAAGTCCGGGTTACACTTTTAACGATGAACCTGTTGAAGGGGAGTACGTGAGAGGAACGGTAGCAATGGCAAATTCAGGACCAAATACAAATGGGAGCCAGTTTTTTATTATTGTAAAAGATTCTCCAAATCTACCCAAAAATTACACAATTTTTGGAAAAGTTATAGATGGTATGGATGTTGTAGACAAAATCGCTGCGGGGGAAGTTACCGACAATGGAGCAGGGGAGATATCAAAACCTGTCTCACCTGTTTCAATTATTGAAACGGAGGTTATTGAAGAATAAAATGGCTGTTTTGATTAACAGTTTAATTCTTTCTCTTATAAATATAATTTCCATTTTTATAGGTTCAATTATTTATTACATTTCTAAAAGTCAAACACAAATTGCTATACAAATAATTTCCGCTTGTTTTTTCTCAATTATTTTTTTCTTAATATGGCAATTTGTTTCCCAAAAATTTTTTCCTAAAACAACACTCCGAAAAAAACCTGATTATTGGAAAACATATTTTGGAAGTCTTATTTTCTCTACGATAATTTTTACTTTACTACACTATCTAACAGAAGGTTATCTCACCCCATGGAAAAACATATCCGGCATCACAATGTTTCAAATCCCAACTAATATTCTGATCTTAAAAATATATCAAAACTTTTCTTCTATACTAGAAATAAGATATAAGAAAAATTTTAATGAGCCCAAAAATTAAAACCAAAAACTAATGACAACTTTGGTTATTTTAAAAAGTTTTTTAGTTTTTTTCAAAGTCCTCCAAAAGTGTATAATTTGAATAGTAGTTATTTTTAGCTCGAAGGAGAAATAATATGGAAGAACAAGAAGAAGTACAGGAAGAGACAGTACAGGAAGAGACATTGAAAGAATTGGAAGAAAAGGAAGAAAAGGAAAAACCAACAGAGTCTGAAAGTAAATCTGACGAGGAAAACGTGGGAATGGCAGTAGTTGCGTATTTATTTTTCTTCATCCCACTTCTAACAGATTCAAAAGATGATCCGTTTGTAAAATTTCACGTAAAACAAAGTTTGTTAATAGTTTGTTTTTCACTAGCCCTATACATTTTGAGATACGTTCCAGTAATCGGACAAGCAATTTACGTAATATCACCTCTGATATCTCTCGCAGAATTTGCTTTCATCATAATAGGCATAATAAACGCTCTGAACAGAAAGAAGAAAGAATTACCATGGATCGGTCAATTTGCAGAAAAGTGGTTTAAATTTTAAAAGTTAATAAACAGAGCCGTAAAGTAAACAATAAAATCTAACCGGTAATATTAATGTACCTTTTTCGTAGTTTCTTTAGATTTTTAAAACTTTTTCCGATTTTGCTATTTTTATAACTTTTTTATCTGATATAAACCTACTAAATTGTATCCTTTCTTTTGATAATACTGCCTGGTACCTATAGAAGAAATTACAGAAATTTTTTCAAAACCATTTTTCTTAGCGATTTTTTCCGCTTCTTTTATAAGTTCAGATCCAATACCAACATGTTGAGCTTTTTTATCTCCTTTTTTTCCAATCTCAACTAACTCTCCATACACATGAACCTCGCGAATCATGGCACTACCCACAATTTCTTCAAAAAATACACTTTTTTTCGGGAGTGATAGTCTCAGAAATCCTGCTATTTTATCTTCGGGGGTAACATACTCAAGAAAAAATTCTGATGAAACCGTTGTTTCGTAAGGAGTATTCTTCAATTTCAAACACGAAAAATCTATCTTCTCATCTTTTATTTCTCTATATCTAATATCATTTATTTTTATTCCTCTCTTTTCCAAATCTGCTTCTACTATTTGCCTAAAATTACTTTTTTTATTTCCAGCAAAAATATCAAATGAAGATATATCCCGTACAACCCTTGATAATCTACAATACCTCGGTGTACTAGTAAGACATTCTTGTAATATCCAAAGCAGTTGCTCCTCGCTATAAGGTTTCCATTTCCCTTTTAGATAAAGGTCAAAAAGGGCTGTTCCTTTAATAAGAGAGCACGGGTAAATTTTCAATTCATCGGGTTTAAAGCTGTCATTAGAAAACAATTTTCTAAAATCTCCGGCATCCTGCACTAAAGTAGATCCATATAAATTGGGCATCCAATGAGCTTGAATTTTAAACCCAGACAATCGTAAAAGTCTAAAAGCTTTTTTTGTCTCTCTGACTCTATGACCTCTCTTATTTAATTTTAAAATCTCATCATCTAAGCTTTGAATACCCAGCTGTACTTTTGTAGCCCCAAGCCTTCTTAAATCCCTAACTTCATCTTTTGAAATAAAGTCAGGACGGGTCTCAATAGATAAACCGACACACCTTGTTTTAGCGGTTTCATTTTTCTTCTGAGAAGCATACAAACCTTCCCATAATGCTTCAATATCATGAGACATCTCCTCATCTTTAACAATATCTGATTTTTTCTTATATTCCACTTTTTTCAATGGATCAAAATCATTCATTGCATCAAAAGCTCTTTTTATGAACCAGATTTGATAATCCTTAGGATAATAAGACCAGGTTCCTCCTAACACTATCAACTCAACTTTGTCTGTCTTATGTCCGATTTTTTTATAGGCAACAAGTCTGTTATAAACCTGTAAATAAGGGTCAAAATCATTTGAAAGTGCCCTTTGGGAACCCGGCTCCATAGAAAGATAACTTTTAGGCATATTAGGATCGTTGGGACAATAAATACACTGACCCGGGCATGGAAATGGTTTAGTGAGTATAGCAACGGGGGCAACACCTGATTTTGTTCTCACTTTCTTCATTTTTATCGCTTCCAAAAACTTCTTTTCCTCGTCCGGGGAAAAATGAAGTTCTTTTTTAAAATTATTATAGGTTTCAATTATTTGCGACTTAGAAAAGGTTTCTGATTTAGTAGATGGGTGCTTTATTATTGTACGGGCAACATTTTCCTGATTTGGATTTTCCAAATGCGCCACTTCTTTGATAATTTGAAGTAAAATATCTTTATTAGATTTAATTTTCAATCTTTTTTTCATAAATGAACTCAAAAGAAATTACACAAATTTTAAAACTAAATGAACTCTTTTACCAATCGATTTCCGGAGATTTTTCAAAAACCAGACAAGAGCCGTGGGAAGGGTGGGGGAGAGTTTGCAAAACAATCGTTAAAACCTTTAATTTAGATGAATTAAATAATGGACAATCTAATCTAAAAAACGATGGAAAAAATACAAGTTGTATTAAAATTCTTGACCTTGGATGTGGAAATGGGAGATTTTTAAAGTATATTCGTTCAAAAATTAGAAGTTTTGATTACACAGGGATTGATATAAATAACGACCTTTTATTAGAAGCAGAAAAAATAGAAATTTTATCTGATAAACAGAGAAAAAAGTTTATTAAGAAAGATGTTATTTTAGATATTAAAAAAATAAAAGGAAAATATAATGTCGTGACGATCTTTGGGCTCACTCATCATATTCCTGACAAAAATTTTCGTAAAAAATGGTTTGAAAATCTCCCGAGACTTTTAAGCAATCCCGCTCTTTTAATTATTACCTTTTGGGAATTTGATAAAAATCCCGGAGATTACATTTTAGGCTGGGGACGACAATCAAAAGAAACTCGTTTTTGTCATAAATATTCAGTCAAAGAAATTAAAGAGATAGAAGATATTTTCAAAAATTCGGGTTTAAAATTAATTGAAAAATACAAATCCGATAATAAAAACTTATACTTAATTTTTGGTAAAATCTAAATATGGAAGAATGTATTTTTTGCAAAATATCAAAAGGAGATATACCCTGCGTAAAAATTTGGGAAAATGAGAAATACCTTTCTTTCTTGGATATTAATCCAATTACAGAGGGAATGACACTTGTAATTCCAAAAGACCACAAAAGCTCGGATGTGTTTAAAAACGCAGATGAAGAGATAGAAGAATTAATGTTAGCATCAAAAAAAGTTTCTCAAATGCTTATGAAGGCTCTTCCGATTGAAAGAGTGGGGCTCATTTTCGAAGGAGTGGAAGTACCACATCTTCACGCAAAACTTATACCCATAAAAAATGGTGAAAACATCAGAATTCTTTTAAATTCCAATTTTGCTAAACCAAGTCAAGAGACTCTGCAAAAAACGGCTGAAAAAATCAGAAGATTTGATATGTAAAATAAAAAAATGAACAACGATAATTTGGTGGATTATTTAATAAACATAGGAGTTTTAGGATCTTCAGAAATCATTGAAGCATTTAAAAATGTTGATAGAGCAGATTTTGTCAGACCCGAAGATAGATATGTGGCTTACTACGATGAAGCGCTTCCGATAGGAAAAAATCAAACTATTTCCCAACCACGTACGGTTGCCTTTATGTTAGAACTTTTAAATCCTAAAACCGGCGATAAAATAATGGATATCGGATCAGGATCGTGTTGGCAAACCTGTCTTTTAGCCAGTGTAGTTGGAGAAAACGGACATGTATACGCAATTGAAAGAATACCCGAGATATATAAATTTGGAAAAGACAACGCCTCAAAATACCCACATTTAACAAAAGGGCTTAGTTTTTATTGCGCGAACGCTATAGATGGTCTTTCCGATATATCAAAAGAAATAAAAGGTTTTGATAAGATTATTTGCGCCGCCGAAGTCAGGGAAGTACCAAATTCCTGGAGAGAACAATTAAAAGTCAATGGAATAATGGTTTACCCTAAAGATAACGGTATCTACAAAGAAGTGAAACTGGAAAATGGCGCATATGAAAAAGAGTTTTACCCCGGATTTGTGTTTGTTCCTTTAGTTGAAGATTAACAAAATAATTAGCGATAAAAATTTATTTTTCTTTTAATACTCGGGATTCAAAAACCGATTTTTTCTTGTTATCCGTTAGAAAATATAAATAGGTAGAAAACAAGACAATTCCAAGGCCAAAAGATAGCGCTACATATTGATTAAAACCGGTATCCGGAACACTAGTGGTTGATTCGGGCTGTGAACCGGATTGAACAACTGTTTGCGGCATATTTTGCCCCAAATGCAAAACAAAAGATATCGTTTCTTCTCCTTGAGTTATTTGAATAGGATAATCTCCTTTTTCCAAACTGGTAGCATAACTCCAATTCCCGGAAGAATCGGGCATCGCCGAAAAGGAATTTTCTCCAATTTTAATAGAAACATTTTCCCCAGCTTTTGCAGTACCCGAAAGAGTAGGACTTGATCCTATGTACCACCATTCAGGATAATTTTTTCCGGCGGTATCAAGAGCACCTATCTTCTGCAAAGTTAAAACCGCCGCAAAAGCAGGTTCTAAAAATAAAATAAACAAAACAAAAAAGAAGATTAGTTTAAAAGGTTCGGTTAGTCTTTTCATATACTCTATTAAGAGTACTACTTTTTAAATGGTAAGGTCAAGTTTTTTAAAAGAGGAAAAGTTCCCGTATTTGTTATAAAATTTTTATGTGAATATAGAATCTCAAATGTCCATAGAAGGGGACTCTCCAGAACCGGAAGAAGATGGGGAGATTAAAAACTCTCCTGAAAAGAATTCTAAAAATAATTCTGATAATAATATTAACCCGGAAAATAAACCGGGGAAGCACGGGGAAGAGGGGAGGGATGTGGAAAAAAAAGAAGAAAAAGAAGAACGAACTACAAAAATATACAAGATCGTCGAGGAAGATAACGGAGAAGTAAAAAGAGAAGAAGTAGAATTTACCCCACAGCAGATAAAAAAAATTAAAATAGTAAAAGAAGCAATAGAAGAATTAGAAAAATACGGAAGATGGGCAGGAAGCTGGGCAATCTATAAAATGTCGCAAAGATTAACAAGAAAAGAGGGAATGGAAATTACACTTAATGCTGTTCGACATACCCTTAACATCGGAGGGGAAGAGGGACCATTTATCAAAAAGAGAATGGGGGTGGGAAATAAAAATACTTATGGCTGGAACAAGAACTATTTAATAGTAAGCCCCCCGCCGCCACCTCCGAAAGAACCACTTTTTGGACCAACCATAATAACTCCTAGCGGAAAAGAGATACCTGT
>DAOSPG010000011.1:0-7566 GCA_035374605.1 bacterium | reverse complement strand
AAGAACCACTTTTTGGACCAACCATAATAACTCCTAGCGGAAAAGAGATACCTGTCGAAGATACTTATAAGCCATCGGATAGACCGCCTCTTCCGGGGATGGAAAATTACGTGGCTCCGAAGGCAGAAGATCTATTTATAGGAAATTCAGATATAGGGGAACCACCTGAATTTGAACCTTTAGACCCGTTTGAATCTTATAATCCCTCTGACTTTAAATATTTTGAGGAAAGTACAACAACCATATATCCATTGCGTCCATCAGGTACACCGGAACCACCCGAAGAACCGCCTGAAGATCCAAATCTATACGTAGAAAATCCAAAACCTAAAAAACCAACAAAGAAAAAGGCGGAAGAAGAAGCGAAAAAATTACAAAACACGTTACCCGGAGTTGATTAAAAATAAATTCTAAACAATAAAACTAAACCGGTAATATTTACTACTGATAAGAGTCTATATGGGTTTCAATTCCATTTTTAGCCAAAAACCTAGTTGCATCTATTGCAGCCATACACCCAAATCCTGCAGCGCTTATCGCTTGTCTATAGTTATAATCACGGACATCGCCGGAAGCAAAAATTCCTTCTTTTGATGTTTTACTCCCTTCAGTAATTCTTATATATCCATTTTCGTCCGTTTCAACCACTCCATCTAAAAATTTTGTATTCGGCTCATGCCCAATGGACACGAAAAGACCTTTTACATCATTCATAATTATCTCTTCCGTGACTTCTTTTCCGTCTTTTTCTACTTTCTTTTCAACCCTCAAACCCTCTACTGAATTTTCACCTAAAACTTCTTTAACTGAAACTCCAAACATAAATTCAATCTTTGAGTTTTCAAAAGCTTTTTTCTGCATATGCTTACAGGCTTTCAAATCTTCTATATTTCTTCTAACTAAAATATAAACTTTAGATGCAAACCTAGTTAAATAAATAGCTTCTTCCATTGCGCAATCCCCACCCCCAACTACTGCAATAACTTTATCTTTAAAGAAAAATCCATCACAAGTCGCGCAAGCAGAGACACCCCTTCCGATTAATCTTCTTTCACTCTCAAGTCCCAGCCATTTTGCTGATGATCCCGTAGCTACAATAATAACTTTAGATTTGAAAATATTCCCACTATCCGTCTCAACAACAAAATTTTCCTCAAAAGAACCCGAAACTTTCACAACATTCTCATCAACGAAATTAGCTCCGAATTTTTCAGCCTGCTTTCTAATTCTCAAAATCAAATCTGATCCCGGAATCCCATCAGGAAATCCCGGAAAATTTTCCACACTGCTTGTAAATACTAATTGGCCACCGGGAGGATTTCCTCCAATAATAAGAGTTTTCAAAAAAGCACGCGAAGCGTATATAGCGGCGGTTAGTCCCGAGGGACCACTTCCTATAATTATTACATCAAAAATGGTACTTGATTCATTCATGCAAATATTGTATTACACTTAATATATTATTTGAAGTTGTTTTTTATAATTTACTATGACAAAAAGCAAAAAAGACAATAAAAAAATAACCAGTATTAAAAAAGAAATTGAAAAAATCAGCGAAATAGAAAAATTAGATGACGATATCGTCGATATTGTCGGTGATGGTGAGGGGGAACAAATTGATGAATCACTACCGGAGGATGTGGAAGACGCTCTTGGAATAAATAAAGTTAAAAAAGCCATAAAATCTGAGGTTGATTATATATCCGAACTTGAAGGCGGAATTGACGGTTTTGACCTTGATAAAGACTTTGAAGAGAGCGGCGAGTCCGATTCTGACGATGATTTTTAATCCTGAAATTTTAAATTAAAATCCTAAAGTAGATAAAAACATCGAAAAGTTGTTATTATAGTGAGAGTGAAAATCTTAACTGCCCAGAAACTAAAAATATTCACACCTCTGTCAATTTTTTCTTTAATAATATTTTTTGTTTCTTTACACGATGGAATTATTTCCTACATCACACCTGTAATTCTAAACGACAGATACAATGATTCTCTTATAGTCGGTTCTATAATATCCATCTCATCTTTTTTTGGTATTTTTTTCAATTTTCTAATAGCTAAATTTTTTCCAAAAAAAGATTACAGATTTTTTATTTCCCGAATGATTTTTTTCGCTTTTATCACACCTTTATCTTATTTACTTTTACCAAGAAAATTAATTCCTTTTGCTTTGATTATGATTACATGGTCCATATATTATGAATTCAGAAATTACGCAAAATACAATTTTGTAGAGGAATTTTTACCTCCGCAAAAAAACACGGATGCATGGTCGGTAATGTCAGTTTTTCAATCGCTGGCGTACTCATTAGGACCGATCCTCGCCTTTTTACTTATGAGTAAAAGTGTAAATTCCGCCTTAGTAGGATCAATGATCATTGTAATAATGTCAGGAATTACATATATTGCGTTTGAAAAGAATCATTCAAAAAGGAAAAAATATCAAAGTGAATCTCAGATAAGAAGCTTATTTAAAGGTTTAAAAATAATAAACATAATTGCAAAAAGAATATGGCCTTTAGTTCTTTTTACGGCAGCACTAACACTTTTAGACGTATCTTTTTGGACAGTCGGGGTTTTATATTCTGAAAAATTAAGAATGCAAACTGAAGTGGGAGGTCTTTTTTTAACTATGTATACACTACCATTCATCTCTATAGGCCCTATAGTTTCTAAGATTCACGAACCTTTGGGAAAAAAAAGAACAGCTTTTATATCAGCAATACTAGCGGGGTTAGGATTAATCATTTTCAGTCTCTTAAAAAATGTTTATTTAATATTAGTGATGGTTTTAATTACAGCAATTTTTTCTAACATAGCGTTTATTTTAATTTACGCCACATTTGAAGACTATATAACAAGACTAGATGGGGAAGGAAATAATTTAGTAAGCATAGGACAAATTTCACAAAATTTCGCTTACGCAGTAGGACCAATATTTTTAGGATATATCTCAAGAAATGAAAACTTTGAACTATCTTTTAGAGTAACGGGTCTAATTTTAATTGCATTTTCTCTTTTAGCTATAATATCCGTACCTAGAAAGATAAAAATGCCCAGAAAACAAATAGCCGCGGAGTTAAATAAAGATATCACAAACGGGAAATAATGGATTTATAGTGTAAAATCTAATAAAATATCTATCTGCAGTGAAACTATGCGCTTTACGATAGATTAGAAAAGAGGGAGATTTTGATAAAATATAGCAGTTAACTAAAATACAGGACAAAAGCTTTAAATTAAAACTTGCCTCCGTAGCTCAGAGGATAGAGCAGTTCCCTTCTAAGGAAAAGGTCGGGGGTTCGACTCCCTCCGGAGGCGCCATTTAAAAAATAGGAATAACGTGGCGCAAGAACACATAAAAGAGACGAGAAAGCCCGGGTGGTGGAATGGCATACACGGCAGACTTAAAATCTGCTGACTGCAAAGTCGTGCGGGTTCGACTCCCGCCCCGGGCACCAATGAGTTGTGAAAACAAATAATATAATAACGACGAAAAATATAGGAGGAATAGGGAAAAATAGAGCTCACAAATCCAGCGCCGAGTAAACTTTCCAGTAACTTTGGCCCTGAATCTTAAAAATTTTTACCGTTTTTCTTCCGTTTTTATATATCCCGTCCTTTTGAAGAGGAACAATAATCAAGTCATAACTCTTTCTATCAGCTGGATTAGGAGCGGTAACATGATACTTAGTTACTACAGATAGTTCCCTTTCATTACTAACTGCAATTTTAGGATTCTCCGGCAAATTTAGAGAATGTAAATAACCTGCTATTTCAAAAACGCCTATTCCGCCTTGATTCAAATATATCTGATTCTTAGCTTTCCTGATTCCTCCCCAAAGATGATTGTAGTAAGCCATAAAGTAAGGTTTAATTGTGATTATATTCCAGGAATAATATCCAATTCCAACCAAAACCAAGACCTTAAAAATCAATAGGGCGAATTTTTTCTTTCCCTTTTCCATTAAATCCTCAAGCTTAAAGAAACTATACGAAGCAATAAAGGCAAAAAATGGATAAACTGGAGACATATAACGATCTGTTTTCTTTTTTAAAGATATAAAAGCGGCGAAATATATCAGAAAGAATAGAAATGATAAAAGAACAATACCCGGAATTTCTTCCTTTTGTTTTAATTTATTATTTTTCTTTGACAGGAAAATATAAAGAGAATAAATAACGAAGAAGATCAGCAGGAACTGCATAACGGGCGTTAATCTGTACTTAAGTACCAAAAAATAAAACGAAAAACCAGGATCTCTTACTCTCATACCATTTACGAAATGATTAAAACCTCCAGAAACTCCAGTATCTAAAACTCCGTCGTATATTATTCTCCTTAAAGTATCCAAGGGTACAACCCACATGGCTGGGAAAAGAGCAAAAAATACTAAACCTGCTATCAACGCCCAAATAACAGTTTTTTGCACCAGCCATTTTCTGTCTTCCTTTCGTTTTATAAAAAGACTCAAAAAAATTATTCCGCAAAATGGAAGTATGAAAATAGAAGGAGATTTAGTCAGCAACCCCAACCCGAATAAAATCCCAGAAAAGATAACATACTTTAATAACTTGCTACGCGCACCGTAATAGTAGGACAGAACTGAAGAAAATATCAAAACGGAAAGAATTCCGTCCATATGAAGATTTCTAATCAGTCCAACATAGTAAGATTCAAGAAAAAGGAGAAACAAAAATGCTAGGGACATTTTTCTGGAAGAAGTTATTTTGTAAATTACAAAAGCGGAATAAAAAATTATAAGCAAACAGAAAATTACCACGAAGAGTTTTGTATAAAAATTATAAGTTCCGAAGTTTTCGTAGGTGATATCTGCCCAACTTGAATAATCTCCTGTAAATTTCTGATAAACCAGCCTTCCCAAACCTATCAGGTACATCAAGGTTACGCCAGGGTGGTATTGCTGGTACGTAGAGGCAAATTTTCCCTCCGATATCGCTTTGAAAAATTTCTCCGTACGGTCATACCAAAGAAATTGATCAACATTTATATTCTCGTATCCAAGTTTGTAGAAAAAAGAAATGAATATTAAAAAAAGCAGAAGAGCCAATTCCAAAACATGAATAATTTTATGAACTATATCTAAATTTTTAACTTCATTTTTCATCATTTTAATTTAACACGAAAGAATAACTCTATAGCAATAGCCAATTACTTCTTCCTATACAAAAAAATCATAGGATCAACAAAAATGCTCCCCGGAAAATTCAAGGTCTTCTCCTCAAAAAGATAATATTTTTCAAGATAATTCGGTTCAACCTCCGGGCTACTAAAAGAAAAGAAAAACTCCGGCTCTTCTGATAAGCCGTAAATCTTCTGCCATGCCATTGTAGCCCTTATATTTTCCGGAGAAACGCCTTCTTTTACCAGAGACTCACTTCTTCCCCAGACATAATTATTTGAAACAACAAAATCGTTGGCCATTTGCATTGACAAAAAGGCGGTAAAAAATAAAAACACAACGCAGGATAGCATTTTCAGAAATCTTTTTCTGTTGTTCGGCATAATGTAAAGTAGAAAAAGAATAAACATCGGGATCAGCGGAAGAAGATATCTGTCAAAAAACACCTGGGTGAAAATCATCAGCACAATATAACCGACAATAGAAATAGAGTAGATATTCACAACCTTTTTCCTTAAAACAAAAAGACAGGGGATAAGCATAGCCAGAAGAATCTTTGAGGCCAAATCCCAATATCTGTAAATATCATAATTCCACTTAAAATAATATTTCGTACCCAAAATCGATCTTGGGAAAAACCCCGTTCTTTCAAAAGTATTTTCAAAATAAGGATATTCCTCCCATGATATTTTTCCCGGAGCAAAGTACTTATTTAACAAAAAATATAAAATCCCCGAAAAAGCCAGCATCAAAAATATATTCACCGGTTTTTTCTTATTTTCCGAGAAAACACTTAAAACCACTCCAAAAACAAACGGCAGAACAAAAGACACGGTTACAAGCAAAATTCCGTAAATTAAAGAATAAGCGTATTTCCAATCAAAAAAGTTTTTGTAAATAAAACCTTTGTTCTGCATTTCTTCGGTCTGCGGAAAAAGGAAAAAATAATAAGCAAAAAGAGAACCTACGACCGCAATTTGCACCAACGCTTCCTTATACCTTTTTTTAATTATTAAATACGGAATATAAGCGACATTAAAAATTATTCCGTTTTGCTTTGTAAAAAAGGACAAAACTCCGGAAAGATTAAAAAAGATAAAACTTTTAGGCTTTCTGTCTTTTTCGTGCTGAAGAAGAAAATACAGAGAAAGAAGCATAAAGAGCATAGTATAGTTTTCCGTCATAAAACCTATTGATGAATAAATATGAAGCGGAGTAAAGAAAAATATCAGAGAAAAGATAATCGATTTTAATTTTCCGAAATCAAAGTGGTCATGCAAAATTCTCACAAAAACATAAAAATCCAGAACGGAAAAAATTAAGGTAAGAAAAGGTAGTTTTCCGATGCCAAAAATCGAAGCAAAAATAACCCCGAGCATTCCCTGAACATAGAAAGTTGTAGCGGTAACCTGAATCAAAGATACATCTCCCGACATAAATCTTAGAACGGATGTAGTCCTGTTCCAATCGTCATTTTGCATGAAATTTACTTTTGATACCATTTTGAAAAAAAGCGCAAACAGAAGAATTGCCACTACTTCAAAAACGGGAAAATGCTTTGACAGGATATGTTTTTTTACAATAGATAAAGGCTTGCTCATACGACTATTATATTACAAAGTTAATGATTTTCTTTCTTTTGAGGTAGAATATGGTTATGAGGAAGAAGCTTGACACTATATTAATTTTAATAATTTTTATAGCAACGACATTCGGAGTTTATTTGAACATTGAAAAACAAAGATCAATTGATAAATCAAAACTTCCGGAAAAAGTGGAGGAGAGCAGGCTTTTTCAAAGATGGATTACGAATCTGAAGAATCACGATTTGGACATAGACGCGGATGATTTCAAATTAAAAGAAGAGAATGAGATTTACAATACTACCTGGATGGCTGTTTATTCAATAGATGATCCCGAGCAAAAAGCTTTGTACGAAAAAACTTTGGAAGAGCACAAAAATCTTGATAAAGTAGTTTTTTCCCCGAATGGAAGAATTTTTGTAGATTTCAGAAACGTTCCCAGAGACAATATAATGGCAAATGAGGTCAGAGTTTACGGCCTGAAAGAAGATAAAATCATAGATGCGAGGGTGCTCGACTGTTCTACAAAGGGAAATTGTTATTTTGACAGAGCCTATTTTTTGGATAACGATGTTTTTGTAATATCGGAGTTCTCAAGGAACATTGACAAAAAAGACTCAACAGTTGCAGATTGCCCGATTACCCAAAAATGCTTGTATACGATAAAATTGCACGTGGTAGATTTGGTTCACAACAAAAGATCAATATACGTTTCTGAACCTTTTGAAGCGGTTCTTCCGGATTTAATATATATACTTTACGAAGTGAAGATTTAAGATTTACGGGGTGTAGCTCAGTTGGCTAGAGTGCGCGGTTTGGGACCGTGAGGCCGGCGG
>DAOSPG010000010.1:0-16397 GCA_035374605.1 bacterium | reverse complement strand
ATTCTTTGTAAATATTTTAATTTAATTTTAAACTCGGCTCAACAATTTTTCTAATCTCTTCACAGCCATGTACTCTGCCAGAGCCATCATCAAAGCCTGAGCCGCAAGAACTAACAAAAAGAAGCCAGTTTTTATTAACTAATTTAGGATAAGCATCACCACCAGCCAAACAAAGATCAAAATCTTTTTTAAATTGATCAAGTGATGTATATCCTGGTTTGTTTGGCAAGACAGTAACTTTAAAAATGCCATCGTCTTGTGAATTTTCTTTATATTTAAAAGTATAGACAATTTTAGGGGTGTTATTAAATTTAGAAACTAGTTTATCAAAATAATCAGAATCATTATTAACTCCACATTCTAAGGCAGATGATTGTAACTGACTGGACGTGAAATCAAATTGTGTTTCCTCTTTTGAAACAGATATGAGGTTGTCTATAATTGAATAAGACAATGGATCATTTTTTTCTATTGTTTCAGTTAAAATATTATCTATATTTTTATAACTCATAATTAGTATTGGAACTTCTGTGTTTTCAAATTTATATATTGTAAATTTACAAGCATTGTTATTACAATTCTTGTCTTGTATTTCTTTTTTATCAACCACAAAGTCATATAGATATAATTTTGAACTAGAAGAATGATTTTGATTATATAAACCCATCAAATCATTATTAAGCAACAAGGCTTTGTTAATATAAATAATAGCAACTGGACCATCTAAAGATTCTTTTGATTCAAAACTACCCTTATCCCATATATAGATTTCAGCGCCATCTTTTTTATCATTGAATGGATATTTTTCACAAATGACATAATTATTTGGATAATTAAACTCTAAATGAAAAATGTTATTTAAATATTTATTGTTACTAGCTTCTGACACTAAACAGTCTTTTTTCATGTTGTTATAAATATTGCTAACAACTGAATTATGGGGGGTAACTTTATTGTAATGATGGAAAATAACGGCAAGAAATGTCACTAGAACCAAAGGCAGTAAAGATGTATAAATTATTACTTTCTTTTTCATAATTATTTAGATTAATTTATTATATACAGCATAACATCATTGTCCTATTTTGTTAATTAATTATTAATTATATTAAAAGCCTCGTAAACATGAGGCTTTGTGGGTCCATTCGATACTAAATTGTCCTGGCGGAGAGGGCGGGATTCGAACCCGCGGTCCGCTTTCACGGACGACAGTTTTCAAGACTGTTCCATTCAACCACTCTGGCACCTCTCCGGATTATCTAAAGACTAACAAAAATAGCCCTGGATGGCAATAGCTATTAAATAAAAAGCCCCTTTAATAAACAGGGGCCATGATTTTAGTTAATTTATGTCCACCAGCAACTCAAAAAGTTGCTGACCGGACATATTGTTAATTTTCAAAATATTTTTTTCAGCCTTCCAGAGTTTATTCCGGTCGGCCTTACTCAGGGGTAAAGAGCATATATGCCAGGGGAGGATATTAAATTTCAATGTCCTTTCCCATTCACCTTGATTGGCGCATTGTCGGCAGAGTGGAACAGACAGAAAATACAGTCCTTCCCGGTAATTACCTCTAGCAGGTAAATACTCAGCATATTTACCGCATTCCCTGCAGGTAACATTGCCTGCAAGTATATTAATACCAGTCACTAGCCACACTAGGTGTCTATGATAGGCATTGGGCTGGTGCCCTTGAGCCACATCTTCTAGGCGATGTTTCATAGCCAAGAAGCTAGAAACATCGTGGAGTAATACATACTCCAGACTTTTCCCCCTATATTTGCCTGATTGTAAAATATAAGGAGCCCTAGGATATTGATCTTCTAACATTGCTCCTCCTTTTAAGGTACAAATTTGTAATATGTATACTATATTAGTCAATTTTTGTCAATAGTTGACGGTAAGCTACATTTAAGATATAATTTAGTTAATCATCTAAATATTTTTATGTATTTCAATGAAGCATTGGGAGCATTAGCTGACCCTACAAGACGGAAAATTCTTAAATTATTAAGTAAGCGAAATTTATCAGCTGGGGAGATAGGCCGTCATTTTGATATCACTGCGCCATCTTTGTCTCATCATCTATCAGTGTTGCTCATGGCTGGGTTGGTTAATCAGTCGCGGCAGGGGAGATCTTTAATTTACTCATTAAAGCCGGGGGCTATTGAAATGGTAGCTAATAAACTATTAGCTATTATTAAAGAGCCAAATAAATAATATAATAATTTTATTTTATGTCAAAAACTCTCAAAGTACTAATATGGATAGCGGCAATTCTAGCCGTCATCGCTGTAATTTTATCTATTTGGTCGGCAGTGCAATCTAAAAAAATCAATAATCAGGAAGCGCAGGTAGAGCAAATTGTCGATCAAGTATTATCTACCGACTTAGCCAATAAGCCGGCTGATGAGAATCCCGTAAATCCGCTAATTGGCACAACTTGGCAAATTGTTTCTTTAACTAATAGTCAAGATGTTTTAGATTTATCCAGTTATGAGAATTCTATTCAATTTAGTGACCAGGAAATCTCCGGCCGCATCTGTAATAGTTTTAGTGGAAATTATAAAATAGTTGATGATGTCCACATTGTAGCCGATGGACCAATTACTAGAACAGAAATGGCCTGTGATAATGATCTAATGGATGTTGAAAATGCTTTTTTGTCTGGTTTAGAAAGGGGGTGGGGTTATAGTTTTGGCGAGAATGATGTTTTGGCCTTAGTCAATACCGAGGGTTGGGTTATTGGTTTGATAAAAAAATAAAAGGGTTTATTGATTGTTGTTAGCGAGATCACAATAGTGGGCCACTTGGTTGCGACAAAAATGGTTTCGTAATGCCGGAATATAACACCAGCCTCTCGGAGAGCTGTTGCAAGGTTGATGTATGATGGGGTGTGTAAATACTGGTTGCCAATTTTTTCGGGTTAAAATCCTTATTTTGGCAAATATGTTCCTGGTCAATCTGACTAAAACCTTTCGCTTTACATAATAGGCCGTCTTGGTATTCAGATTAATTCTTGCCAAATTAAGGCTAAATCCTTGTTTATTGGGATTGTTTTTGGTGATCGGTATAATTTTACCATTAAGCTGTTCATACCTATGTTATTTGATGGACTTGATGATTTTTTTATTCCCATTGTATATTATTGACAAATAATAGTTTAAGTGCGATATAATGGAACTATAGAAAAAACCGAATATTGTAGGCATGTTTTACAGTTTTAATAATTTTATAAATTATCTAAATTTGCGAAAATAATCCTAATATATAGCAGGCAAAACGATATGGAAAAATTTAGACAACATCAAGAAGAAATGCCTCACGAACCTCCGAAAGAAGACAATTTGGCGACCCCGGAAGCCCCAGAGCAGGCATATCGGGCTTTAAAAAATAAGAAAGAGGAAAATCCTATCGCTGATTTTACACCAGAACAACAGGCAGAGATAAGGTATAAACAACAGATTCTCTCGTCGCTTGCATATTTCATTGGCAAAGACTTTCGTATTCCGGTTGAGCTCAATAAACCGGGGGCTGGCTGGCATTGGGATTTTAAGGAAAACGTGATCCGGATCGATCCTAAAGATCTCTTGGAGAAGCCGATGGATTATCTGCGATTTGTCATTTCTCATGAGGGGGGCCATCGTAGAATTACTCGAACCGATTTTATACCACTGGAGGAATGGAAACAGCCGGGGTTCTCTTTTATGATGAACGCAATCGAAGACCCTCGAGACAATAACTTTGTAGCCGAAAGTTATCCTAAGTTTCAAGAACAAATGGCCCTTGCCTATAAGCAGGATTTAGATCTTGAAGAAAGGGCTAAAGAAGAAGCTACACAAAGACTGGGACAACTACCTCGTTTTATGCAAGCTGGTTTTGAATACATCAAGCAGTGGTTCAGAGAGACACAAGGCCAAGAAACTAAAATATCGGCAGATCTCCCCAAGGATGTCAGGGCGGTAGTACAAGCGACACTTGAGTCTGCAAGAGACTCTTGGCTAAGATATCCATCACGCAAGGAAGCAGATAAAAGCGAAGAACTAATAAAAAAATATGCGAGGATATCTTATGAAATTAGTCGCGACGAAGTTTGGCCGGAATTCAAAAAACTAGTTGAGGCCGACATGGAAGATCAAAAGATTCAGGAGTTTCTTAAAGATACACAGACAGAGCAGGGGGGTGGAGAAGGAATTCAGGGGTTACCACAAGAACTTAAAGACAAATTAACACCAGAAGAGCAAAAAACTTTGGAGGAAGCTATAAAGAAAGCCATTGAGGATGCCAAAGAAAGAGAAGAGAAAACTGAGGCAAAGAAAGAAGCTGACGCCAAAAGTGAAAATGAGGATGGAAAAGAACAGGAAGAACCCCAAGAAAGAAAAGAGAGAGAATCCGGCAAACCCATTGATCTTGCCTCGCTTCCTAAGGGAATTAAGCAAAAAATAAAGGAGTATATTGATTCGTTGCCCGAGGATCAGCAACGAGAAATAGCCGAAAAAGCCCAGACAGCTATTAAAGAATTTGAGGATGCTCTAAACGAAGAGTTACAGGGTAAATTAGCAGACAATCCGGAAAGAAAAGCAGAGAGAGAAAAAAATACTGAATCTGAAGAAAAACAAGATGCACCAACGGGCAAACCAAAAAAAGAAGTGCCTGGTATAGACCAAGAAGAATTAAAAAAATATCAAGATCGTATAGCAAAAGAATTAAAAAAGGATGCCAATATTTATGAGACAATGCGTCGAGAGGTTTTACCGCTGATAGATAAACTCGAGACGGAATTACGAGAAATTTTTGTGGCTAGACGGGCTAAGGGGTGGAAGACTGGGTTCACAACCGGCAAACGCATTGATATCAAAAGACGAATTCAAGAAAAAGCAAAGTCAATTCCAACAGTGGAGAGCAAAGCTTGGCAAAAACGCGAATTGCCCAAAGAAAAAGATTATGCAATATCCTTGCTTGTAGATTTGTCTGCTTCTATGGATTGTGATAATAAAATTAAAGAAACCTTTAAAGCAGTTATTGTTTTATCAGAAGTATTGAATCGTTTGTCAATAAATTTTGAAATTCTTGGTTTCAATACTAGAATTTATGAATATAAAGATTTTGACCAGCCTATGTCAAAACCAATAAGAGAAAATATGAGCGGAATGCTTAAAGAGGTTGATAATTATGAGTGGTCTTGCAATACTGATAGTGGCTGGGCTCTTGAAGAAGCCTCTGAGCGGTTATCTCACCAAAAAGCTGATCAAAAATTCTTAATTGTTCTATCCGATGGAACACCGGAAGAATCACCAATACACCCTCGTTCAAAATATGAATTAGGGAAAGTTATTCAAAAAGTCCTCGCAGAGACTGACATTAAACTGATCGGCCTTGGTGTTGGCGAGGGAACTGGGCATGTTGGCGAGTATTATCCAAATAGTATCGCCAACGTAGAGGTTAAAGAGATGGCCGAAAAATTGGCTGATCTTATAGAGGAAGTTGTTGCCAATTATGATAAATTTTAGTATTGTTTAATTATCAAACATATGTCAAAAACGAACGATAAAACATCAATTGAAAAGTTTCTTTCGTCACTGGCAGGCTCAAAAGAGGTGGGTTTGGTTATTGCCAATAATCAAATTGAATATAAAAAATTTGCAAAAATCTTGCATGATCTCGGTTTTCATAAATCAGACAATGTCACAGATATTTTAAAGGTTAAAAAAACGTATTTTACAATTAATCAAAACACGGAGAAGGAGGTCTATGATTTTGTTGTTCAGTATCCAACTGGACAAATCGAAATTTTTGACAAAAAAATTATGCAGTCGCACATATTCTCTCCTAATTATAAAGATTCAGCTGTTGTCTTGCTCGTCGACCAAGACAGTTTAAATAAATTACAAGCCAAGGGCTTCAATTTTCTATCTGCTTCTGGCCCTGCTTATAGATCATAAACATTATGAATTCACCAGAAAGACAATTTAATGCTCTTACTTCAGATCAAGACAAATCTTCCAATGAAATTAAAAAGACTACGGAGGCTGTTGATGAATTAAGGCCGATCATAGAAACCGAAACTAGTATGTCCTATTTAGGAGTTAAACTTGAAAAGGCTGAAGTAAGAGACAGCCAGTTCGTTCCTAAAACAGAACAATACGAGGATTTTATCAATGACAAAGAAGTAGCATTACCTTTACAGCGGGATATCGCCGTAGCCTTTTTGAACGGTGAGCCATTACTTATTGAGGGGGGTACGTCTTTGGGTAAGACCACTACCGTAAGGAAAATGGCGGCGGAGTTGGGTTACGAGGTTCATTATGCCAACCTGAACGGAGCAACTGATGTCGAAGATTTAATGGGTAGATATATTCCCAATCCTTACAAAAACAAGCCGGAAGATCCAGAATATATTTTTGCCGACGGCAAAGTAACCAGCGGACTAAGACAGGAAGAAGGAAAGATAAAAATAATTATTTTAGATGAATTTAATTCGGCAGCCCCCAATATCCTTATACGTCTACATGAAGTTTTAGACGCTCTTGAGCGTGGAGGCGACGTGATTCTTTCTGAGGATGCTTCCGAGTCTATTTCTGTAAATAAAGAAAAGACAAAAATTGTCGCCCTAATGAACCCAGTTGGCAAAGGATATTTAGGTCGCGAGCCCTTAGATCCAGCTCAACTTCGCAGATGGGTTTATAAAAAAATGCCACCTGAATTACCCGTAAGCACCTTTTCTTACTCAACTGATTCTTTGTTCGGAACAGAGCTGGAATCGCAATATATCACTCCCGATATGTTTCTTAAAAGTCGTGAGGATGCTTTAACCCTTGAGCAATTGCCGGAAATTCCAGGCATGCGAGAAGTTTTAGAGAAATATAAGGAATTTCACAAAGCAGCTAAGGAGCTTGTGAAAAGCAGAAAAATCGCACAAGATCAGTCACAGCCATTTACTTATGATGATCGTATGGAGCCACGTCGTGTAAGGGATTTTGTTTTGCGATTTTATAATGGAGACATTAACGAAACCTTCCAACAGGCTTTAAGATATTATTATGCCAATAAACTGGAGAGTGATGTGGACAGAAAAAAACTTGAAGAATTAATTAGACTTGTGGAATACAAGCCTAAAGTTGCTGACTCAAAACGCAGAGGAATAGAGGGAGAAGAAAAGATAGCAGAAGGACCTATCGGCCAACACATTGAAGTAGCTATTGAAAAACTTGGAAAAGAAAATGTTTTTGGACCTAAGGAAATTGAGAAAGTCTTTGGTGTAAAAATCAAAGATGTTCCTGACATCCCATTTTCGGTTGAAGAGCTGGAAAGAGCCAAAAACCTTAATCAGATGCTCATCTTGCGTGTAGATAAAACAGCTGAAGGAAAACCAATGTCCATTAAAGCAATGTCAGACATGCTGGATAAAAAGTGGAAAGATGAAGGGAAGGGTCGTTTATTATTTTCAGCTGAATGTTGGAGGAATTTGCTCTATAAAGATTTATTGACACAAGAATTACCACGAACCGGGTGGGCCTTGGTTTCCAAAGATATTTTACCAGACAGTTTGAACAAAGATTATCTGAAGCAAACTGAGGTCATTATTAAGACTCTCAAGGAAGAGGTATTTAAAGATTTAGATATTCCTGAAGAATACGCTGAGGCGATAACGGAGTTTGAGAATAAAAAGGCAAAAATAGCAGAATTCATGGATGAAGACTTGACGGAAACGGCTCAAGAACTTTCGGAGCTAAAGATTACTCAGCTAACAAGACAGACATCGGCAGAAGCAATATATGATCTTGCGGTTTATTATGATATTAATAATAAAAAATTGCTTGCTGATAAATTAACATGGTCGGTGTCCCTGGATCCCTACCGCCATCTCGTGTATCTTGGCCGGTTCGATAGCGAGGGCCTGAGCTACGATGATTGGTATCCTAATGGTCTGTCTGATGATATCGGCGTTTGTCTCTCCCGCAGATTGTAACTTTGGTTTTTGTTATCTGATCCTTGGATTTCTTGTTATGATATAATGGATGTGGCTTACGAATCATGTTTGCCAAGCAAATTACAGTGTTTACGTTTCTTGTTTAGGTAAATAAACACTAAGGGGTGCATATATTTTTATACAAACGATTTTTATACTCAATATACCAACGTTGTTCAATGGCTTTTTATATCTTTTGCCAATCTTATTGTGATTTTTGCACACCCTAGTGACTATTAGCTTAGATAAATTTTTTTTCGCAGCGACATCTTTGGCGTGGTGTGCTGTTAAAAGTGAGCATATCCAACCAAATGCTTTCTGTTTTCTGTCCGATAGTAAATTTACCTTTTAGAAATAGTCTCGCATCGAATATGCCACGCGACATAAAGCTTATAAACTGCCAATAATGGCATTTAATGAGTGAGCTGTATTATTGTCCGTGTGTATGTTTAAAAATTATTTCTTTGCAAAATTTGTTCATTACATGACAGAATTTAAGAAAGAAAAAGCCAATAAGGGGTGGGGTTATAGTTTTGGTAAGAATGATGTTTTGGCCTTAGTCAATACCGAAGGCTGGGTTATTGGTTTGATGAAAAAATAAAAGGGTTTTTATTGATTGTTGTCATCAGCAAAATCATAATAGTTAGCGATTTGGTTGCGGCCATTCTTTTTTGATTTATATAGAGCCTGGTCGGCCATGCCAATTAAATTATGAATGGCATCGTCAGTTACTGGAGCCTTATCCTCTAGCCAGTCGGGGAGGCTATTAGTATCAATGCAGCCGATGCTAATAGTGGCACCAATAGCAACATTATCACCTGTCTGATTATTTAATAATATTTTGGTTTGTTCTATGGTCTGGCGGATTTTGTCAGCCACTATTTTAGCCTGATGGATATCTGCATCAGTTATAAGAATTACAAATTCATCACCACCATAGCGAAAACAAAAATCTGATTGTCTAATTGATTGACGGATAGCTTGGGTAATTTGTCGTAGAGTAGCATCACCGGCCTCATGACCGTAAGAATCATTTATTTCCTTAAAGCGATCTATGTCAATTACTAGAAGCGAGCAAGGATTATGCTGGCGTTTTTCTTGACTCAATAGTTTTGTTCCATATTCCATAAGAGCCTGTTTGTTGCCCAAGCCAGTTAAAAAATCGGTATATTTTTCTTTTTCTGCCTCCATTTTTTCTAGCGTTTCAGTTGAAAAAAGGTCGGCAGCTTGATCTATTGCTGTTTTATCATTTATACCGTAACTAGCTAATTTGTCTCTAAATTCATTTTCATGTTGGGCAAGATCACGAATTGAATCTTCATATTTGCCATCAGTTTTTTGTAATTTATCCATCCTTTCCATTATAGTATTGGGCATTTCGAAATTAGGCATAATTTATTATTAAAAGATAATTTGAATGGGTTATTGTACCCCACTTATGTTGATTCTAGTATAGCGACTATAAATATAGATGTCCAGACCGTTTTAGATATTACACATATAGTCCCTTCTGGGGTTGAGGATTTTGACGTTTTGATTATATCGTGAGCAGTAAATTAATTGGCAGACCTAGATTTGTGTGGACAACTAGGGTGGGGTGGCATTCGGTTATAGTAGATTGTTTTTTTTGTTCCTAATTACAATAACTATGGTGATAATAATTAGAATGAGGCCGATTCTTTGTAGTCCAGGACTATCATCATATTCACCAAAAATAATAAAAAATACGCCCAACAATACTATTATAATCTTTAGAATCCAGTACAGGGTTGTTAGTATTTATATTATATTATATCTCTAAGTGAGAATGCACATATTCTATAGCTTTTTTAAGATCAGGGTCTTGATATTGTATTACATCATCGGGCGTGGTGATTACCGGTAAGTCTGGTTCAATCCCAATATTTTCTAGAGGACTGCCGTTATTACGTCGCATTTTCCAAGTAGCTATGTTTAAGGTAAATTTTCTTTCCCCTAGATGTATATTAAAAGATTTAGGACTACCCGAACCTCCACCAGTAGTTTGGCCAACAGTAATAGCCCGGTTCGTATCTTTCAGCATCATAATAAACATCTCGTTGGAGCTTAAACAATCTGGCCCAGTTAAGATAACTAATTTTTTGTCTAGATAATCGCCCTGAGGCTGAAGACAGAGATTTTGATTTACTAGGGTATCATGTCCCAGTTCTCTTGTAAGAACTGTTCCATAGACTATTGGTTGAGTTATGAAATGGCCAGCTAGCTTTTCGGCTAGTTTACTATCTCCGCCGCTATTTTTCCTAACATCTATAATTAAAGACTTAGAAGAAGCAAGAAGCTTTAAATTATCTTCTACTAAGTCGGAAATGTTTTGACCATTAATATTAACGCGGCTAGACCAAGTGTTGATTTTTAAATAGCCAATGTCTTCATCTAACATTTGACTATCAACGAATTTTTCTTTTGCTAAAGACGGGGTGATTTCTTTTATATTGGTATAATTGATTTTTAAATTAAAAGTTTGGCCTTCCTTATTTTTAACTTCTAAAACCGCCGCATAGGGAATGTCAGATATCAGTAAATCTTTTAAGGCTCTATTAATTTTATAGTCCACGGTCCCGCCGCCATTTTCTTGATTTTTTGATAAATTAATTCATTAATATCTAGGCCATTGAGATTGACAACTTCTAGTATCTGGTTATCATTTTCTATCCAATATTTGTTAGCTTTATAAAAAATAGATTTTTCTAGGTAATAGGCGTCTTCCTTTTTTTCTTTTAATAATGTGTGGGTGTTTTCTAGGCTAGCTAAAATTGATTTAATATTGTTTATAACCTCAGTGTCTGAATCATTATTATTGAGTAATGAATCAAATTTATCTTCCAGAATCTTTTTTTCATCCTCGGTTGTAAAGGGGAAGGTTGCTAGCACTGAGTTTTTGACAGTTATAATGAAGTTAAGACATTCTTGTCTTTCAGTTTCTGCTGTATTTATTGTCTGTTCAATTTTTTGGGTAGCTTGTTCCATTATAATGTTTTATTTGTAGGTGGGGCCAGAGAATAGAGCTATTTGAATCGACAACTGGGCATCTAAACTTTACTGCTATAGTCTACTATACCCTTATAGCGTCAATAAAACCCCTCGGATTAACTACCTTTAATCCTTTTGAGTTTATAGTGGCAGTTTTATTTATGGTATCGGCAATCTCTTCCTTGGTAAGATTGGGGTTGATTTGAAAGGCTAACGCGAATAGTCCAGTTAGGTACGGGACAGCCCAACTCATTCCTCCTTTTCCATTATACATGAATTCATTTGGTCCGGTATTAGAGGCCATCGTTCTGTAATCACAGGGAATTATTACTTCCTTTTCTCTTTGACTCAAAATTTGTGATATTTTTTTTCTTAAAATTGAGTCTGATAGTTGTGCAATTTTGTCTTGTTTCGTTTCTCTTAATTTTTGCAGAATCAAATCAATATTTCTTCCACATTCTGCTAAAATGTTAATCAGATTTTTATCTTTTTGGTCTTCTAAAAATAAAGCTATGTCATAATTTTCGGGGTCATTTTTATCGGCGCTCGTTCCACCGCCCATACTGTCAACACCCGTCCTGTCGCTAACATCGGAAACGATAATACCTTCCGCTTCAGCTTTTCTTATTGTTTCAATCCATCTTTCTAGCCCGGGTTCAGACTTTTCTTCTATATAGCCAATAGAACAACTGACAATTCTTATTTTATTTTCAGGAGGCAAGGTTTTATTGAATTCAATAATGTCCGACAAGGCATCTGCTCGGTAATTGAAGGCTCTTCCCGAGGGAACTGCTCTGTATACAAGTTCTGCTCCTGGCGCAATGCCGCATTCTTTACCAACTAATAAGCTCGCAACTGCTGGTCCGTGCATGTTTATATCCTCATTTTTTGCATCACCAAATTCTTTATAATCAATAATTCTGGCAGCATACTCCGAATGCTGTACGAGCTCTCCTTGTCTTGACGATAGAGTCTGGTCAATTATTGCCACCCTTACGCCTCGGCCATCTATTCCTTGCTGATGCAACTCTCTTATACCCAGTCCGGGATTTTTTGCTTCATTGATTACTTTTTCAGGATTAAAACCTTCGGGCAATCTATCTTGCTCCGGCCATTTTGTCTTGGTATCAAAATCCGCAGTCACCAAAACATCTACAGGGGTGTTTCTAAGATCTCTTTCTGACAAATCCAAGCCTCTCAAATCTTCAAATTTGGCAATTACTTGTTCTTGATTTTTTATTCTTTCAAAATTTTCCATAAGTTTGAATTTTTATTATGTCATATCCATTAAATGATTTATTTTTGTTTGTTCAAAACTTTTTATAAGTTTTAATTCTCCTGGGGTTCGTCGCTTTTACAAATTTTGTTTTCAAAATGTACTGTAAAATAAAATCTTTCACTGTTTGCTTTTTTTAAAACTATTGGCGGTGCCCTTTGGACAAAATCCAAAGTTTTTTGATTAAAATTCGGATTGCAAATTTTGATTGCTTCCGCCCTCGGCGGGAGGGCAGAGCAGAAAATTTTTCCGCTCGGGAGGAGCGAGAAGGGGGTAAAAAGGAATTCCTATCCCGTCCTCGTTTTTTCGCCGTCGCAATTTTTCGTGCCAACTTTGTTGGCGCGCCGCTTATTTTTTTTCTGGTTTCTTCATTATAAACAAATACTTAAACCCTCTTAAATAAAAATTAAATTGCCTCGCTCTATTATGCCAAACACCAGTGTTTGAGGTTTGATTATGACGAGTTAGGCAAACAATATCCATTGGCTCAAAATATTTTTCTAATCTTTGCCACATTAAAAATCCAACAGCTGTAAATTTCTTTTTAATCCATTGATCGGCAATGACCCAACCCATAACTTTGCCGGGCTTCAAAATCCTCGCGATTTCCGAAGCGGTTTTTTCTAACTCGTCATAAAATTCTGTTTTTTCGCAGGAAATTTTGCCGATACATTTTTCGTCATCAGAGTATTTGATATTATCCGAATATGGCGAATCAATAAAAACAAAATCAACGGAATTATCTTTAAGTGGGATTTTCCGAGAATCATTTTTGATAATATCGGGGCGAACAATGTTTAAATCATAGCCGATTACTTTTCGGTTTAACTCTTTTGCCACATCAATGGTTGTGCCGCTTCCACACATCGGGTCAACGACCAAATCACCTTCTTTTGTGTATCTTTGAAGTAAATTCCAAATGACAAAAGCCGGTGTTACACCCTTATATTTATTGTTTCCATGGGGTTTACCGCCGTAATTTTGTCTCGGAAAATCCCAAAGCGTTGTTGATTCAATTATTAAATCATCAGCCATACTTATTTGAGTAATTTTTTTAAATCATCAATAAATTTATCAAACATTTTTACTTTATTGCTTTCTTCAATATCGGTTTCGCTTAAAACATAACTACCGTCTGTATCTACTTCAACAATCGCTCGTCCTTTCTTCGCTGGCTTTTTGATAGTTAGCGTTCCGTCTTCGTCCGGCGTTATGAAATAAACCTTGATATGTTTTGTCGCTTCATCAGAAGCAAGTTTAATTTTCCAATAGCCAGTTTGCGCAATTCTTTCTCGTAAAGTTACTTTACTTGATAAGACAGCAACAACCTTGCTTGTTTTTGGATCGTAAATAATCAAATCAACATCGGGCAAATGCGAACCAAATTCGCCATAATCCACAATTAAGTTTCTTTTTACTAAACTCAATTCTTTGGACAAATTCGTGCCATTTGTTCGCTCTAAACTATTACCATTCACCACTTGTAACCCCAAAGCCCTAACTTCATCGGTGATAATATACTCAATCAATTTTTCAAGATTTTTACCTTTGAAAGCACGCCAAGATTGCTCATGGTCGTTGCCGTTAAAATCTTTTTTATGTTGTTCTTTTGCCTCCTTCAAGACACTTGAAATATGGCGATATGCTTGCATGCCGTATTTTTTCTTTTTCGTTTCGTAAATTTTTATAAGGTCGTTTATTGTCATAATTTTATTTTTCCATTATTAAAATGTACTCTGTTGGATAAACAGAAATTTTATTTTTATCACTTATCCTCGCAAACTTGCCCGTTTTTTTATCTCTAACAGACGGCAAGTTTTTTGAGGGTATTTCTCTTTTGATAATATCGACAATTTGTAAACCTAAATTTTGTAATTGTTCGGCAAAAACTTCAGCGTTTAAGATTTCAACACCTTTTAGGCTAGTATTGCCGATAACAATACAAGTTTTTCCACCTTTTTTTAATATTCTTTTCATCTCAACGAAAACTTGATTCATTTCGCTAAAATAAGTAGAAACTTCCTCGGCGGTTTTTTTATCTTTTTTCAGTAATTCACTTCTTATTTTTTCGGCAAGCTCGCTATTCAAAATAAAATCTTTTTTATTGTGATAAGAAGTGCCAATAAATCTCTTACGAAAATCGCTTAAATTTTCTGTATATTCTAACCATAAAGCGGTTAATTGGTGTAAGTCGGCATATTCATAAGAAGTGACATAAGGCGGCGAAGTAATAATCAGACTGACAGAATTATCTTTAACAGGAATTGTTCGTGCATCCGTGCAATGAACCTGACTTGGTATTTCCAGATGTTTTTTTTCTCTTAATAATTCGTAAAATCGGGCATTCCCTCTCATCATCATTTTTATCTGTTTGTAAAAAGTCGGTATCGGGTCGGAAGGTTTTTTATTTTGGTCCCTTGTGGGCTTATTGCTTTTTTGCAACCAAATTGAGCAATTTTTCAAAATGTTAGAAAATCCGCAATAGAAAAAATCTCTAATATCTTGGTCTTTCAACTTTGAAATTTCAGCAAAGATAAAAGCAAGTTTTCTTTTTTCCTCTGGCTTAAACCAGTAATCAATTCTTTTATGTCCGGGTGCTTTTACTTTTGTATCTTTGCTATATGTATCCAGTTTTGCTTTTAAAATAGTAAATGCTTTTTCGATTTTCTGTGGGTCAATCGGGGTAATTTTTGCTTTTGTAATTAAAACGGCTACTGGGTTGATATCAACCCCGACCGAAGGTCGACCCATAACTTTTGATTCAACAAGCGTTGTCCCGCAACCGCCGAAAGGATCAACAATTAAATCACCTTCGTTGGTATATTTTTCAGCCAAACGCGAAACTATTTGAGGGATAAATTTTGCAGGGTAGCGGTGGTATCCGTGAGTAATATAAGCCGTGTCTTTTCTGGTCTTGTCAGAAAAAGACCACGAGTAGTCAATCTTTGTTTTTGAAAATAATGTTGCTACTTGGCTCATATTATTTTTTAATTAGATCATCAACCTTAACATTTAACGGCGATTTTTGCCAATGTTTCAATGGTCGGGCCTTGGATTGTTTCCGATTCAATTTTAATGACGGTGTTGTAGGCGACATCAGCCATTTTTGACAACCTATCCTGCGAAACACCCTTTTTGTTTCGGGCTTTCTTTGCGTTTTCTGCTATTGTTGATATTTTGTTTGACTTGCGCCAAGAATAGTATGATTGTTATAAGGTTATGTTTTGGGACTGAGTCTTTATTATTACTACAATGATACTAAATTATAAAACTTTTGGCAAGCAAAATAAAGGGAGCAAATCTGTTGTGTGCGCACGGGTGGGGCAAACATAGCTCTAATTTTGGCGGTGCATTTCACAAAGCGAATAACAAAAATTGCGGTGGCGGAAAAGCGAGGGCGAGGCAATAATCGCCCAAAATCCGAATTTTAAAAATTGGCGGTGTATTCGGGTTAAGTACTAAACATTTGAAGGTATTTTAGATGATTTTATGATCTCGACAATTGAGGCATGTGGGTTGGGATTGTTCTACAACAGACGCTGCTACCTTAGCCATTTTTTTATAAAATCTTCGTATTCATCATTACTCGTAATCAGTTTTGTGCTGTCGCCAGTTGAATCCTTTATTGAAATCTCTTTTGTCGATTTATCAATGAAAAACTTATTTTCATTCCCATCTTCTAAAAATATCGTATTACCAGTGTCACTTACTTCAACTAATTCCGAAAATCCTAGACTTTTCGGAGCGAGATATTGCATTTTGATAATTTCCTCTATTGAAAAATACTGGCGGGAATTTTCATCAAATTTACTAAGTGGCTTAATAATGTAATACTGTCGCAAATTTTTTGGCTGATCTGCTACATTATCGAATTTAACAAAACCTCTTGCCTCACCAGATAAACCGCCCCGTGCTGTGGTTAAAGTATTCATCAACTCAATATCGGGTATAGCTTGATATTGATATAGCAGAGCAAACTTATAATTCTGCTTTTGAACGAATAGACCCCCTATAATTATTAGAAGAACAGTAATTATAAGGATTGACAATTTTTGTCTTAAAATTACACCTTTGATGTTGTCTTTATTCATATTTTTATACTTTAGCCATTAGGGTCGCGTTCGATCAAAAATTGTCTTGCGG